>JBEAXM010000093.1:0-22055 GCA_041159805.1 Bacteroidota bacterium | reverse complement strand
TCTTTACCTAACCCTTATGGAATTTACATGCACGACACGCCGTCAAAGGAATTGTTTCGTGCCCAAAAGCGTGCTTTCAGCCACGGTTGCATCCGCATAGCGGAGCCGAAATGGATGGCGCAATACTTGCTGCGCGACAAACCGGAATGGACCAATTCGGCTATCGATTCTGCGATGCATGCCGGAGTTGAAAATTTTGTGAAACTGGATCACCCTGTTCCCGTCTACATCACTTATTTCACTTCATGGGTCAATGAACTTGGAATGCTTCAGTTCCGGCAAGACCTATATGGCCATGATGCCTCCATGGAGCAAATCATGTTCAGCACAAAAAAATAAAACCACAGGGATTGCGTGGATTCAGGCCGTTCCGTTAGGAATACTTGGGCTCCCGCCTCCATTCATTCCGGCGGGTAAACTTCTCGCCCAAGTTCTTGCAAAATAAAATACCCTGACACGATGGTCAGGGTATTGCGAGTGGGCCTACTTGGGCTCGAACCAAGGACCCACAGATTATGAGTCTGTTGCTCTAACCGACTGAGCTATAGGCCCCACTTGATGAACAAGTCACCGTTGCAAATTTAACTCTCTGCCGACAATAATCCAAAGATGCCTACGGCTCTAGAGGGGAAACTCCAGTAAAAACATCGTTCAACGGCTCAAAAACATGATCGGTCCAGCCAGAAGCATGTTTATCGGATTCCTCCTTGCTGAAAAAACCCCCATGCTCCAAGAGAATCTCGGTGCCTGCAGGATGAGGCCTCAATTGAATCCTTACGAATGAATCGGGCGCTTTTTTGTCCCAATCGGTTGTTCGCCACGTAAACGACAACAACCCTTTGCCCCTGTTGTACTCGAGTACCTTTCCCGTTGCCCAACCACCAAACCACTCCATGTCACCATCTTTTTCACTATCAATCTTGCCTCCGCCATCACACCAGGTGGAAATGATTTCCTTAACGGTCAATGTGTCGAACACCTTGATGGGATCCGCATACAAAACATATTGCAATGATATTGGAAACGCCTTACGAACGATTGAAACCTCGGCAGCACTCATTTGGTCAAAATGATTTTCTCGGTCAGCATACCATCATCTACCAAAAACCTGAGTATGTATACCCCTGCGTGCAAATCGTCTCCTACTTGGAAGCTATAACTCCCCGATTGCAACTCCCCTTCGTGAATGGATGCAACAACGCGTCCGGATAAATCCATTAGCTGTATGACCACGTTAGCGGGATCATCCAGTTGAAAATGGATGCCAACCTGATCCCTGCTCGGGTTTGGATGGATGCTCAAAGTGGACAGGAACGCGACATCCTGTATTCCAACCGTGGAGGTTCCTGTGATATTGATGTCGTCAATATATATGTTGTTCCCGGTGTTCTGCAAATACTGGAACTTGAATCGAACATTGGGTTTGTTGTTGAATGATACGCTGTTGATGTTCACCGTTTCCTCCCTCCATAGTGATGGACTGTTTGGTGTGAAGCTGGAGGATATGATTCCTGCAGTTGAAAGGTTCAACCCCGTCTCCGTATATCTCATCGCCCATTGTTCACCGCAATTGCTGGAAGCAAACACTTTCAGCTGATCGGTGCCGGATGTGGAGCGCGCTGCATATGACAACCGGAACTTCATGGATGCATTGGTGATATTGGAAAGGTTGTAACCAGGGGTGATGAAAGCGTCTATCTCGCCATTTGGGTTACCCGAATGATTCACCAAACGCATGGAGCGGATTCCTGAATAAGCTGCAGCCGTTGACAGTGTCCATGCGTTTCCACCGTTGTTTTCCACCAACCAGTCGGAGCTAGATGGAATCGTCAGCCCTCCTTCGAAATCTTCCACGAAAGGTGCAGCCGTGGATGCCGGCGAGGCGCTCACTATGATATGCCCTTGACGAACCATGTTGTTGCTTCCGGCGGCGTTTGAAACCGTCAAGCTAACATCGTAAACTCCGGGAGTGTTGTATTGTACCACAGGATTCTGGTCGGTGGAACTAGAAGGTGTGCCCCCAGGAAAGTTCCACTGCCAAGAAGTAACATCCGCCTTCCACGAAAGATCGGCAAAGGTCAATGTTGTTCCTGTGCAGATGTATTTTTTTACATTGCTGAACTCCGCTACGGGAACACAGGTGGACGGGATGAATCCAGCGTTGGTTCCGGTTGCAATGAGGTTGGCCTGCGTATGCAAATTGTTTCTTTGGCCGATGTTGGCATTCAAGGCAGCATGCATGCGCGCCTTTTGACCTTCAGTGAACATGTAGTGGCAACTGGCGTAATCCATGTAGTTCTGAACATTGTCAAGTGAGTTGCAGGTCACCTGGTTGGTGTCGCAACTGAAGTTGGCCACTCCGATGGTGTTGGGTGTATCCTGAACCAGATCGTCGTCGCTGCAGTTAGCCGGTAACCCTGGGTTGTTGGTGCTGCCCCAGGTATGTGCAAGGTTGAGCCAGTGACCTGCTTCATGCACCAGGGAGCGGGCGACATAGTTACTTCCACTGCTGGTACCGATACTTCCCGTGTAGTCGTGCCGGATCACTACTCCATCGATATTTCCAACAATTCCCGGGTAGTAGGCATAGCCGGCGGCTCCACTGGCGATGTTGTTTACCACCCAAATGTTGAAGTATTTGTTGTAAGGCCAATCGATAAGCGCCTTTACATTGTCTCCGGCATTGTAGGTCAAACTGGAAACCGTACGTGTGATTCCATCGGTACAGTTTCCATTCGGGTCGATTTGCGCCAAACGAAACTCTATTTGGCAATCGGCCATGATAGGACGGAAGGCGGATGCCACCAAAACACTATCGGCATACAGCTTTTGAAAGCTCTTGTTGAAGATGTCCATTGCATCCAAAATCTGCGCCTTTGAAATATTCTCCGGACCATAGTTGTGTATCACATGAAACACAACAGGAATGACGTATTGCACGGTTCCGGCAGTGCGTTGACCGGCGTTGTTACGGATGTATTCCGCAGTGAACTCCTCGAGTTTCCTGAGATTCTCTGAATACCCGGGATATTGAGATTTCGCGGCACGCACCATATCATCCGTTGCGCATGGACGATAATCATTTTGCGAATAGGATACGGCATGGACCGACAGCGCCAACAAGGCGGCAAGAATCATCTTACGCATGATATAAATGATAAAAGAGTTACTTCAAAACTGTCACTTTCCGTGAAGTGACATATCCATCAACAATGAGTCTTACCGAATAAACTCCTGCTGGAAGACCCGCTGGAAGCTCGAACCGATATTCGCCAGCGTCCATTTTGGATTCGGCAACACGATTCACAACTCTTCCTGTTACGTCCAAAACATCCACACGGATATCGCTACGGTCATCCAAGCGGAAATCGATATTGACGGAGGAGACAGCGGGGTTCGGATAAACACCGAAGCCAAGCGATTGCTCCATGGCCTCGTCCAAACCTACCGTTCCGTTCAGATTGATATCATCGATGTACATGTTGTTTCCGTTGGATTGTGTGTATTCGAATTTGAACCGCACGTTGGGTTTATTGTTGTAGGACGAGCTGGAGATGTTAACCGTTTCCTGACGCCACTGCGTTCCATTGGGAACGAAATTCGCGGTTACCAGTCCGGCGGTGCTAAGAGTCGTGCCGGTTTTGTTGTATCGGATGTTCCATAGCTGTCCGCATGTAGTGGAAGCATAAACCTTGAGTGCATCCGTGCTGGTACTCGACCTGGCTGCAAAGGCCAACCAAAAGGTGAGGTTGGCTCCTGTAACATTGGTCAGGTTGTATGTGGGTGTGATGAACACATCCGTTGAATTTGCCAAGTTGCCGCTGTAGTTGTTGAGGAAGGCCGACTTGGATCCTGTCTTAGCGGCCTGTGTGGATACAACCCAAGTGTTACCACCTTCATTTTGAATGACCCATTCGTTTCCTGGGAAGAGGATTGATTCGAATCCTTCATTGTAGGGGACTGCATATTGTCCATTCGCATCAACGACCGTGACTGTTCCGGCAAGAGTGGTTGAGCTACTACCCGTGGCATTACCAACCGTGAGGGAAACGTCATATGTTCCAGGAGTGTTGTATTGGATGGAAGGGTTGGCGACATTCGATGATGAAGGTGTTCCTCCTGGGAAGTCCCAAGTGTACGTATCAACAGGACCATTCCATGAGCCATCGTTGAAGTTGATGGTGGTTCCGGCACAAATGAAGTTGGTGTTATTTGAAAATGCCGCTATCGGTGCACACACCGCCCCTGGTGCTCCAGTGGTTCCCGTAGCAGTAAGGTTGGCCGAAGACCACAGGTTGCTTCTTCCGGAGATGGATGAGCTTAACGCAGCGTTCATTCTTGCAGCTTGACCGATGGAGAACATATTCTGACAAGTACCTGTAGTGTAATCCATATAGTTGACAAACATGTCGCCATTGGAGCCATTTCCCGAACAATTGGATGTTTTAGGGAAATTCGGGCAGTTGCTCTGATTAGCCCCGTAGTGGGTCGGGGTGTCGGATACGAAGTCGCTACCACAGGTGGCATCGCCCCAGATGTGACGAAGGTTCAGCCAGTGGCCAACCTCGTGTGTCATGGTTCTTCCTGCATTGTTGGAGTTGGCGGCTGTACCGATGTTGCCTGTGTAGTCGTGACGAAGCACAACGCCATCGGTGGCAGCATTACCTCCAGGAAACTGTGCGAAGCCAAGTACGATCCCAGCGGATCCACTCAGGTTCTGAATGGTTTTTACCACCCAAACGTTCAGATACTTGTTGCTAGGCCAATAACTGAGCGCTTTTACATTATCGCGCGCATTATTCGTAAGTGGGCTGTTCAGACGCACTACACCATCGGTACAGTTTCCATTTGGATCCTTGGTTGCCAATCGGAACTCGATTTCAACATCGGCGGCCAGAGCTAAAAACGGGGCAGGGGTGTTTACAGTATCCGCATTCAGATGACGGAAGTCCGCGTTGAGCAAATCGATTTGATTTTGAATCTGAGCTCGAGAAATGTTCTCGGTGCCACCTTCATGAATCACATGGAACACCACTGGAATGACTCGCAGCACAGAAGCGCCACGATTTGCAGATCCCGATGTTTTGCGTTCCATGTAATCAGGCGTGAATGCCTCCGTCTCCCGCTCGAGCTGTGCCTGATTGGCGGCATACTGCGGATCGTTTGCGATTTGTTGCTCATAGAGGTAATGAGCCAGACATTTGCTGTGGTGGTCATGGGGGTCCTGAGCCAAAATAGCCGAAGGAACAGCCATCAACAAGATCAGGTACAGCGAGTAAAATTTGTTCATGATATGATTTGAGGTTTTGATTACAAATGATGATAACAAGGGCAGTGGCTTAATGTTTGGACCTGCCTGATTTCCATGATGCTAAGTTACGAATGAAGCGGGCGAAAAAAAAGTGCTTGTGTCAACTTGAAGTAAAAGCGACAAGGCTACATTTGCTTGATTATCAGCATTATAAAAGTCCATTGATCAATGTTCTGACTAAAGGGACATCGGCCGCAGCCCAGTCCAAGTCCAGAATTGAATTGGAACCTACCCACAAATACGATTCGTGCTCGGTCAAAACCGGATCCATTTGTTTGGATGAACAAATGAATGGAATCAAATTGATTGCAAAATCTCCGTAGTCGTGCCGGACTGGCTCCATTACCTGGAGCACTGTGATATCCATTGACAACTCCTCCTTGATTTCGCGAACAATACAATCGCTTGCCGATTCTCCTGGTTCAATTTTGCCTCCCGGAAACTCCCACTTTCCGGGCATACGCATGGCAGGTCCTCGCCTGACTGCCAGCACCTTTTTTTCATGGATGATTATTGCACAGGTTACTTCCAAAGGGTCGGCTTGGGTTATTATCAATGAGCGCCTGATTAGTTTTCAGAAAGAGGTGAAGCGCTATTTAATAACAAAGACATGTGTTCCGATTTTTATTCCTTCACCTGCCCCAGCTTTACCTCCACCTCCCAATTAGCTCTGACGGTTATCTCATTGGGATGATATGAAAACCATTCGGGTTGCACGCCTTTGCGGATGTCGCCTTTGTCCCATTCCTCACTCTGGTTCACATCCGATAATATCCGCAATCTGTATTTGCCCGGTGGGAGCATGGTGAAGGAGCCATCGGATCCATCCTCACAGGATGCACTCCTCACAATCATCCCGGATTCATTCAACAATTCCAGAACGGATCCCGGACCCGGGCTGTTTTGAAAAGAGTATGCAATGGCTCCCCTCGATTTTTCATCGGGAATAACCAATCGATAGGTAGTTGAGTCGGATGATCGGCCATACAAATCAATGATTGCTCCCCGATCCAATGATATTGAATACTGACCTGCGAGGGAAGGCCTGCGGATTTCCATTGCCAACGAATCGGCAGAGATTGAAACGATGTTTTCCTTTACGTTGGTGCTATCCAAAAAGAGTCTGATCTTGGATGCATCAAATGAACGAATGGGTGTTGCCGAATAGATACGCGACGGCTCTTCCGGATTATCCCACATACCCGGTTCAAATGACAATGTTAGCTTTTCCCCTGCCGACTCCGTCAACGCCCTCGAACGATAGGTGCTGGTGTCCACTACAGCTCCATCAACCATCCAAATCAACTCGATTGGAAGCTTATCGGGGGCTTGTTGAAGAAAAATGCTCAGTGTGTCTGATTCGGATGAAAACACCTTTCGCGAACCATCAAAAACCACATTGATTCCGCTGAATGTTGCCCGCCGCGCATTACCGTTGAACACTGTAACCAACGTTGCGGGTGGAACAAAATTGGCGGAAACGATTTTTAATCGGTCCGGCAATTGCTCAGCTGCCCACACATCGAAACTCAAGGTTGTTGGCAAGGAAATGATCTCGGGGATGAATCCTGCCTTTTCAGATGGCTCGTCCAAAATCATATTGTCATTTTTCTCACTCAAAACCATCAGCCGGTAGTCGCCCTCGGCAATATTTTCGATTTTGAAGTTGCCGTTGTCATCACATTTTGCAAAATGTCCGGGTAATGATGAGGCTATGGCAGTATCGAAAACCTCGGCACGATAAAGCATGGCCATGCCGTTTTTGAGGGGCTTGCCCGTATGCAGGTCGTGAGCTCGTCCTGTCAAGAATAACGTATCCAAAACCGAACCTGTGGAAAAAACGAATCGGTAGTTGTCTAAAACGTTTCCTTCATTCACATCCGCAATCGACTTGCCAAAGCTTATCACATAGGTGGTTGAGTCCGCCAGCTTTTCAAATTCCAATTTAACCGATTTGCCATTTGCTACAATGGTGGGCTTGGGTGATACAGGAGGGGAAATGATCACTTGCTTGGACACCTCCTTGAGTTGTACATACTCGTCAAAAAGCAACGTTACCTCCTTTCCCGAAAAGGAGAGCTGACCTTGCTCGGGAATGGTTTTAGCCACTTTCGGGGGATCAACATCCTTTGGGCCACCACCTGGTGTCACCTTGTTGGCGCATCCAATCGACCACAAAACAAAAAAGATGATGATATGGAGACGAGATGTTTTCAAAGGGACTCGACAATTTTCATGATTTCACTCAAATATTTTTCATCAACATGGTCGAAATCTGCAAGCTTGTCGCTGTCAACATCCAAAACCATTGTGACTTGTTGGTCACGAAAGCCGGGGATGACGATTTCTGATTTCGATAGGGAGCTGCAAGCGATGTGGCCGGGAAATAAATCGACATCATCGACCAGGATGGTGCGCGCTTCCATCCATGCCGTTCCACAAACCCCTTTTCCTTTAGGTATTCGGGTGCATGCAACAGGGCCTTGAAACGGCCCTAACACCAACTGATCGCCTTTTACCAGATAAAATCCAACCCAAAAAAAACCAAACGTTTCCTTCAAAGAGGCAGCTATGTTGGCCAGGTTAGCGATCAAATCCTGTTCGCCACCGACCAAAGACCCGATCTGTGGCAACAGGGCCTTGTATCGGTCTTCACGAGTGATTGCGTTTTCAGGTATGTGAATGCTCTCCGCCAATGAAACAGGTGCTACAGCAAAGGTAACTATTAGCGTCGAGCAAAAGCCATGGTGGCTGCGCTTACCTCCACCCCATCAACAGCGGCCAGTGCGGAAATGCAGGAAACCAATGTTGCCCCGGTAGTGATCACATCATCGACCAACAGGTACCTTCCTGGACGCACCAATGAGCGGTTTACGACAAACGCGTTTTCAACCGCCTCGTGCCTGTTCCTTCGATTGCGTCTGGTTTGGGAGGTGGAGGCCGACACGCGCTGTAGCCAATCCGAGTGCATGGGAATTTGCAAAACCTCCGACAACCCCTTGCCAAAAGATTCGCTTTGGTTGTACCCCCTCTTCAGCATCTTGGTCTGATGCAAAGGAACCGGTATGATGCCAACCAATCCATTGAATCGCGATGAGGTTCTTAGTTGTTGACCCAAAAGATGTCCTGCCAAAATCCCTGCCTCCGTGTGGCCTGCATACTTTAGGTTGTGAATCAATTTTTGTACCCGGGAACTTTTGTTGAAATACCATAGGGCTGCAACAGGCACCCCGGAGCATAATCCCAACAGCTGCCTCTCGGCTGGATTGTTTGGCTGTTCATGGAAGCGGGTACAAGGCAAGCTCAGATGGCAGTCGAGGCAAATGACTTTTTCTCCACGATTTAGCCCTGTGGTACATGCCAAACAAACTTCAGGAAAAAACAGCTGTAATAGATCAGAAAACAACGAAAGCATCTGCGAAGGATGGAAAACAGTAAAATTAACTTCCCTGGTCGTATCTTGGTTTACGTTAACTAAACTGTTGCCTAGCGTTACCTAAAGTAGTACCTTCGCCACACAATTTGTAGCGGTTGTTCCGGCATAAAATGGAAGATAAAAACCTGCCTTACAGCGATTTCGAAAGAAAAGAGCAACAGTCCAAGCGGATGATCGTGATCATGGTCATCTCTATACTTTTAGGAGTAAACGGCTTGTTATTGTGGCAGTTTTTTGAGAAAAAGGCACACTTGGATGAGGTGAGCGCCCAACTGACCACCACCATCTCTGAAAAAGACTCTTTGGAAAACGAGCTGAACAAGCTCAAGGAGATCCTGGAGAAAGCAAATCGTGAAAACCAAAACCTACACAGCCGGCTGAGCGAACGGGAGCAGGAAATCAAATCCAAAATGGATGAGATTCAACGATTGATCAGCTCGGGTGATGCAGCACAATTGGAGCGGGCAAAGTTGGAAATGGAGCGATTAAAGCAGTTGAATCAAAGGTACCTCGCGCAAATCGATACCCTCAAATCAGAGAACGCCAACTTGTCGGCCTTGAACACCCGACTGAACAACACGCTCGCTACCGAGATAAACAAAACGAATTCGCTGAGCCAGGAGAACGAGCGCCTTTCAAACAAGGTGGCCATGGGATCCGTTATGAAAGCAGTTGACATCAAGGCGTCCGGCGTCAAGTACAAATCGAGCGGCAAGGAAACTGAAACAACCCGTGCCGGTGCGGCCGATGGTATAAGAACCTGCTTCACCATTCTTGAAAACAACGTGGTTGACGGAGGGGAGAAAGATGCTTACATACGTGTGCTGAGTCCGGATAATGCCGTTATGTCAACCAATTCCGAAACCTTCCTGTACAACAATCAGCCCACCCTGTACACTGCAAAAGAGACATTCGACTACTCCAACGAATCCCGTTCGTTGTGTGTTTATTGGAACAAGGGCTCCGCTTACATCAAAGGGAAGTATACCATCGAGGTGTACATAGAGGGACACATGGTGGGAAGCACCGCCATCGAGCTGAAGTGATTTTTTCAGAAAAACGCTCGGGCCTGCATCGTTCCCGTGTGAATGGTTTTGACCCCATCCGGCTTTCTACCTTCGTAATTCACACTTATCTGTATTGACTTTGACAATGTTCGTTGCAATCCGATTCCCCATGTGAAATTGGTGCCGGGTCTTAACCCCTCCAGCATTTCGTATGCGATGGATGTGTTCTCTGGAGCATTGTAGGAAATATCAATGATGCTGAACCGAGCGGAGTAGATTCCTTTTGATACCGGCGCGTATCGTACTTCCATGGTTCCTGTGTTAAACTCCGACTGCTGACCAGCCACGTTATCACGTTTCTGGTACCGGTAAGAGGTGGTCACACGGAAAGACACATTGGGTTGGACCGAAAATTTGGGCTCTGATGCAAGGGACTTGATCCGGTAATCCCTTGCCGAAAAAAATTCGGATTCGCTTTCCTTGACTCCCTCCTCAAACAATAATTGCAATGCATACACCCTGGTGATGTTCCAACGGGTGTTCAATGTGTTGGATTGAAGCAATCGGGTTTCATAGCCGTTTGCAAGGATGGATTTGCTCCGGTTGTCGGCCCTGCTCAACTCCATATTGAAAACAGAACTGCTTCTGTTGAATGAAAGAGTGCTTCTCAAGGCCCTCGAGGATGACACCAGGGCGGAATCATCAATCCCGCCTTCAAACGGATTCAAGGCGCGAATCACATCATCCAACTGCAATCTGTTTTCTGTCCTGTAGGAGGTTTGATTCGAAAAGCGACTGATGAATTTCCCCTTTCCGGGACGGCTTGCATACCAGGCGGCTGGATTGATGGAAAGGGAGTTGCTGAACTGATTGTTCCTGGTGCGGACATATTCATTGGTTGGAAGAAATATCTTCACATAATTGGCCTGGTCTGAGAAAGCGGCGATTTCAAACTCATCCAAATCCTTTACTCCATTCCCATTGTAATCCCCTGCATAGGTGTAAGTCCCCGTACCCGGTGCAACCTCCAAAAAAGCATATTCCTTTTTCGGCTCCTGTCCTGATCCTGCCTCGTAAAAAACACCCCATACCAAACAACCCTTACAGAAAGTGGCATTATACTCGATGCGGTTCAAAAAAGTCTCTTCGGGAATCTGTATCGTAAGGGCTGTGTCCTTTATCATCAGGTTGCGATACATGGCCGAAAGCCCCAACCGATTACCTTGGTTACCGATAAACTCCATGCGTCCGACCACTTCGTCCGCCAAGGCAACCTCTCTGAGCTGATTGGCTGATGCTGCACGATCGTACCTCCTGGTGAGATCCAACCTGTAACGAAAATTCCCGCTATCAGCAGATGCGCCATAAACCTTGAATGCATCGAACGATCGGCTGGTGTAAGACAATGTGTCCGCACCAGGTGCATATTGCAGGTTACGCTCCTGATCATATCTCACACCACCAGTGATGCTTCCGACCTTGCGTGAAACCTCAGAGCCGGAGCGAAGGAAGGATGTTTTACGTACACGACTATCGCTTAAAAGCCAGCTGGCATCGGAATTAAACGCATACTTGCCAGCAGACCATCGCACTTCAGCCATGTTCATGTAACCTGCATATCCTTCCGCCCCCTGGAAGGTTCTGAATCGGTAGCCGATGGATTGATTTTGCCTCGCCAACTTCAATCCAGCGCTCACCGCCAACTCGTCTGATGGACTGCTGGCTGCTGTAAGGTTCCAATCGCGAGTGAACTCGACACTGCGATACTGTTCAAGTGGCTTGAACTTGTTATTGACATGCTCGAACTTGAAATCCGTAAGCAGTCGCCAACCTTTCAACGTGTCAGATGTAATTGGAATATTCTGCTCCACACCACCCATCAAAGCCAAACCGGTGTCGTCCGACTTATCCACATCTGAAAACAGGTTGATATCGAATCGTGACAAAGCTCCCTCGACAAACACTTTGCCGTTTTTGGTCTTATAGTCCACCCCGAAGGTCATCAGCTGTTGCTTCCGTGGAGAAACCAGCAGGGTAACCGGCTCATACGATCCCTGGGGAATGCCATTGACGGGCTCCACCCACTCGAAAACCCGACCATTTGCTCCGGAAGCAACCGGTAAATAATTTCCCCTTTTGTCTCCCAAAAGGGAAAAACCGATTCGGTAATGTGCCTTGGTGGAATCCGTTGAATAACGGTAGAAGACATAACCGGCTGAATCGATTTTCTCGTACAACACTTCACTTCCGGTGAATGCCACACTGTCGATATTGGGATAAATGGCATTGTATACGCTGTCGCCAACCGATGCCAAAATGGCCTTTTGCTCATTGTCGAGCTCTTGTAACAACGGTTGGTTTTTGGAATCCTGTTCTGAAAAAATGTTCGCTTTCAAATGCCATCGGCTGTCTTCATATTCCTGATTGACGGAATACATGGTGCGCGCATAGTTCTTGTCGGAATATTGAAACTCGGCTACAATGCGCTTGTCCTTGGTGATGGGTTGGCGTGGGGTGAACCTAAGCTCTGCCGTGTTGTAATCGATCACATAGTCGTTTGACTCCCCCCTTACCAACAGCTTGCCATCAATGAAGATTTTCTCGGACCCCGACAAGATGATGATGAACGGTTCATTGTCGGCGCCAGTGAGCTTGTAAGGACCTTGATTGCCCTCCAATCCATCGATGGTTTTACGGGCGTATTTGCCTTTTGAGACGGCTCCGCTTACCGTAGACCGTAGGACGGATCCGTTATCCAATCCGCTTGGGTATTCCGTCATGAAAATTCCACCCTGCGCTTTTTTGAAAAGATTCATGAAATAGCTCTCGGGCCTTCGCAGCTCAAAATCTCCTGCAATGAGCTTGCTCTTGTTTTTCGACAATTGAATGAACACCTTGTCGAAATCCTGTATCTGTTGCGTATTCCCCTCCGGTTGAACCGGTATGTTGTTGTCAGTTATGGCGGCCAACACCTCGATGTCGTCACCTAGCTTTCCGGCCAACTGAAGATTAAAGGCCGAATTGACCACCGCATCCTGGTTGTTGCCGATGGTGATGCCACGGGTGATGTTTCCACTTCGCTGCAGGCCATCCATACGGAAAAGTTCCGAGCGGTTGTCATCAGACGGGTAGGTAAAAGGATTGTACTCGCCGGCAAATGATTTTTCAATGACACTCCTGTCCCTGTTCGCATATCTTTTCGTGAACAACAATGGGAAAACCTGGTAAGAGATCCTCAGGGAGTCCGGAATACCGGGATTGGCTGTTTTGTTGAATAATATGTTCGACTCGGCGGGGTTGAAATACAAACCTAGTGTGTCCGGATACGGAGTGCCATCCATTTTAAACACCATGAAAGATGATGGTACAATGCTCAATGTATCGATCACCAGGGTGTCGGATGCGGTTGAAAAGACCTTGCTGCGCAACCAGAGGTCTTGTGCAAAACCATTGGCATGAATCCCTGACAACAGGATTACGAGAAGTAGGTTTCGCGTACGCATAGGGATCAAAGGGAACACAAATGACAACAATCGGAATCGCCCGATTGATTGTTTGCGTGTGAAAATAATGAAAAGCGAGATGCTTAGCTCACCCCCTTCGAACCGCTGATATGTCGCACAAGCGTCCGTTTGGCCATTGGAAGCAGCGTTTCATCGATTGGAAACTCCATGTCGGACTCAATTGCATAAATGGCCGGATTGGGGAGTTCGCGGCGATAACGAATCAGTTCGCTCTTGATGTTTTCGAAGGTGGCGACAGGTGAGTTGTCGAAAGAGCATAGGTAATGGGTATGTATTCCGCGATAACGATCATCAGGCCCCTCGAAAATGGTAATGTGATATTCGTAAACCAGGGTTTCCCTGTTCCTGGTGGCTTTAAGAAACAAATACCCCTCATCTGTGTTCAATGGCACGATACCAACCGGGGAAATATCCAGATGCGAATCAATGAACTCGTATATTTTTTGTCCATCCCGGATATACTTTTCAAATCTTGGGATGGAATATGAAACGATTTGCTCGATTTCCTGCATGACCTGGTCATCTGCCACCAGCTTCTCATAAACCAAACGCAAACCCTTGAGGTCAGCCGCTTTCAATTGTTCTGGAAAGGAGTTTTCGAATAGCTTTTTGGAATCGCGAATAGCCAGGGCATTTCGGTAATGCATGATCAAATCCCCTAAGGAGGGATAAAGCTTCGATTCATTGAACTGTTCACTGACCTCCTGCAAATAACCCAGCAAAAGGTACTTTTTGTATTCAAAATCAATGTGTTTCTCGACAACCCAATTGGTGCTTAATGTTGGCATGGCCGTATGGATTAAGGTTATGGATGATGCGTGGTTTTACGTCAGAGGTTTAAAACGGTTTACTTAAAACGCAATATTTTTTACAAATAGTATGTTGTTGAAAAGTGTGACCTATCAAGGTCTCAAGGCCGTGAAGAAATGAGGAACTTGGTGTTTCCAATAAAAACCATGAAATCATGAGAAAGCTACGTTTGTCCGGTTTTATTATCCTTTGTCTGAGTGTGAGCTCGTGCGTTCCGAGCAGGATGTTTGATGAGATGAAAACAAGCAAGCTGCAATGCGACGAAGAAAACACCAAGCTGAAAGCCGACCTGCTCGCTGCGAATACGCGCAACGGTGAATTGGAGTCAAGGAACGATGAGTTGGAGCAGCAAAATAAATTCCTTCGTAACGACACCACATCGATGGGCGAAGGAACCAGGCGGTTGACCAAACTGTACAATGAGCTTTCAGACTCGTACGACAAATTGGCAAAAAACAATGAGAAACTGCTTGCCACCGGACAAAGCGAGAACCGCAAACTGATTGGCCAGTTGAATGAGACACAGGAGGAGCTGCAGAGGAAGGAAGACGCCCTGGCGGCTCGCGAACGGGAGCTGAATGAAACCAGTGCCCAGCTGAAGCTCAGGGAGCAGCGTGTTGCTGAACTGCAAAAAATCCTCGACAGCAAGGATAGTGCGGTGAATGCGTTGAAAGAAACCGTCAGTAAGGCGCTTCTCGGGTTCGAGGGACAAGGGCTGACCGTAGAACAGAAAAACGGAAAGGTTTATGTGTCGTTGGAAGAACGGCTATTGTTTGCGTCCGGATCAACCGTGGTGGATCCTAAGGGAGAAGAAGCATTGAAGGAGCTCGGGAATGTATTGGCAAAAAACACGGATATCAACGTTTTGATTGAGGGACACACAGACAATGTGCCCATGAAAGGGTCTGCCATCAAGGACAACTGGGACCTGAGTGTGCTGCGTGCCACATCGGTGGTGCGGATCCTGGAGAAAAACAAGGGTGTGGCCCCCGTACGATTGACTCCGGCCGGACGAGGTGAGTACATGCCACTCGACAATGCCAACTCTGCAGAGGCCCGTAAGAAAAATCGACGCATCGAAGTGATACTTACACCTAAACTGGATGAGCTGTTCCAGGTTTTGGAGAGTAATTGAAAAATTCAAATATGTTAAACAACTAAAACAGAAAAATGTCGCAATTCAACTTAACAGCAGAACAAATCAAAGCAGAACAAAGTGCGTTCATGATCCGCGTTTATGCGTGGATGTTTGCCGCATTGGTTACAACAGGGTTCGTATCTATTTGGACAGCCTCCAGTCCTATGGTCGTCGAATTCATTTTCGGAAACCAGTTAGTGTTTTGGGGATTGATTATTGTTGAACTTATCTGTGTGGCGTCACTAGCTGCTGCCATCAACCGCATATCTTCGTTTACGGCATCTTTGATTTTCTTCGGATATTCCATGCTCAACGGGTTGACACTTGCATCGATTTTCCTTGTATTTACAAGTGAGTCCATTGCAAGCACATTTTTCATTACAGCTGCCACATTTGGAGCGATGAGCGCTTATGGATATTTCACAAAAACAGACCTGACTACCATCGGAAATATTGCTTTCATGGCCCTGATTGGTCTTATCATCGCATCCGTGGTGAACATCTTCCTTGATAGCGAAACATTATATTGGATCACCTCTTATGTTGGCGTGTTGGTTTTCACCCTGCTTACTGCATACGACACGCAAAAGATCAAGAACATGAACATTATTGGAAATGAGGGCACGGAGGAGGACCGGAAAGAATCCATTCTAGGGGCACTAACTCTTTATTTAGACTTCATTAACCTGTTTCTGTACTTACTGCGTTTTTTTGGAAACCGGAAATAATCTTTTTGTCATAGTCGCTGTTATGACTTTATGATTATCCTCTAAGAATTCATGAATGCAAGCGACTCCTATGAAAAAGGCAAACTTCGGAAACGATATGCGGTTCAGCTTCCGTTGTGTTCGTGCGTTTTTCCATGAAAGACGATTGCCTCCCCGCCTTCAGATACGGTGGTTGGTTGTTCTTCTGGTCACCACTTCTTTTTATCTTGACCGTGTGTACGGTTCGAGTGCAGACTCCTTATTGGTTAAAAATCACGAGGGTCGACGGATCAATACCATGCCTAAAATCGATGGCCGACCAGGAGATGCTGCATGGGAGGGATTGCCCACCATATCCGACTTCTCACAATTTGTACCCGACCACGGACAACCTGCCAGGCAAAAATCCGTTGTTCGAATCGCATACGACAATGGCGCCTTATACGTCCTAGCCGAGTTGTTCGATACAGCGGCCGATTCAATCCTGGCCGAGTTCAGTGCGCGCGACAACTTCAATGTGAACGCCGATTATTTCCGAATTGCCATAGATCCATATGGAAAACATCAAGACAGCTATGTTTTCGGTGTTACCGCAGCAGGAGTGCAGTTCGATGAAAAATATTACGACTACACATTTGATGCGGTTTGGGAAAGTGCCGTGTCCAAGGATGAAAAGGGTTGGTATGTGGAGATGCGTATTCCTTACAGTGCCTTCCGTTTCCCGGCAACGGATGAGCAAACATGGTCGCTGCAGGTGAACCGTTCCATTCGTAGATACCGCGAATTGGATATGTGGTCAACTGTGCCTCCCGATGCCAACAACCCTTTGGTTTACTGGGGTCATCTTACCGGACTGAAAGGTATCGACCCACCGCTACGATTGTCACTTACACCCTATATATCCGCCTATGCGGAGTCTGTTCCCTTGGAGGTCAACTTAAATGGCGATACAGGATATTCCAAAGGGATTTCCTACAACACAGGTGCTGACTTGAAGTATGGGGTGGATGAACGTTTCACCATTGACATGACCTTGTTGCCCGACTTCGGTCAAGTGCAATCAGACAACAAGGTGAAGAACCTCAGCTACCGCGAGGACACGTACAACGAAAACAGACCCTTTTTCAAAGAGGGAGCGGATCTGTTTGAACGCAACGGACAATTCTATAGCCGTAGGATTGGAAAAACCCCCTCCGGATTTTACAGTGTCGAGTCGGAGTTGGATGCGGATGAAGAGTTGGTGGATAACCCATCCGTGGTGCGTCTAATCAACGCTGCCAGGTTCACGGGCAGAACAGGAAATGGGCTGGGAATCGGGGTTTTTAATGCGGTTACAAACGACATGTAT
The DNA here is from genome assembly GCA_041159805.1 of Bacteroidota bacterium. Taxonomy (GTDB): domain Bacteria; phylum Bacteroidota; class Bacteroidia; order AKYH767-A; family OLB10; genus JALRAP01. The sequence continues at coordinate 4,774 of JBEAXM010000093.1, read as the reverse complement.
GCCACCGCCAAGAAACCAGATGGAAGTCAACGTAAGATTTTGACAGAGCCCCTTACCAATTACAACGCTTTGGTGTTGGACCAGGACCTGAAAAACAACTCCGAAGTGTACCTGTACAATACCAATGTGATGCGTGAAGGTTCGTTTACGGACGCTAATGTGACTACTACAGGTTTCACGTTGAGCAACAAGAAGAACACGTATTCCTTCGGAATGAGTGGGGGGATAAGCCACCGGACCAACATCCTGCAGGATAATGGTGCATCAGAGGATGAAAATGGCTATGCCTACAGGATGGTTATTTCCAAGAGTGGCGGCAAATTGAATTATGGGTATGAGCGACTGGTGTATGATAACCATTTTCAAACCATGGACATGGGTTACCAAACCATCAATCAGATTTCTGCCAATGACTTCGATTTATCATATAACATTTATCAACCAGTTGGCTTCATCCGCAGCAGCTATAACGAAATTGAATACAACCTGTCGACCAAATACGGTACGGGGACAATTGTTTCCAATTACATTTCCGCCAACAGCTTCACCACTTTGTTGAGCTACTTGACGTTTTTCGGCGGCTTTGCATTTACACCAGGCGATTTTTACGATTACTATGAACCTCGAGTTCCAGGTAGGTTTCAAAAGGGGCTAAGATATGCAACCGCCAACCTGGGATTCAGTACCGATTACCGCAAAACACTTGCAGTTGATCACCGCTCTTATATCTTCAGCAACACCGAACAATACAAAGGAACGGGCTTCACCACCTCCACCACATTCCGACTTCGCCTGTCCCAACGCTCGAATTTAAAGCTGAATATCAAGATAGATAACAATCCGAAAAACGTAGGATTCGCTGAAATCGACAACAACGGAAATGTTATCTACGGAATCCGTGACTTGTCAGTACAAGCAGTTCAGTTGACAGGTTCATATTCCTTTTCCAAGGATATGATCTTGTCATTGAATGCCAGGCATTATCGTGCATTTGCAAACCATAGGGAATATGCAACGCTGATGGAAGATGGCTCACTGACGGTGAACAATACGTATAATCAGAATAAAAACTTTGACTACAATATTTTCAACGTTGATCTCGTTTTCTCGTGGATGTTCGCCCCCGGAAGCACTCTTTCCTTGGTATACAAGAACATCATAGAAAACGAGTTGGAGGAGGTGAATGCGTTTCAGTCATATGGTGAAAACCTGGAACGGATCATCAACGACCCTCAGACCAACAGTTTGTCATTAAAACTCGTTTACTACCTGGACTACCAAATGATCAAATCCAGACGCAAGTCATAATACAAGTCTTGTGTGTTTGCAATCATTTGCTTACCTTTATGTATTAATCATCATTCAGGATGAAAACTACTCTTCAAACCATCATCATCGGGCTTTCCATCATCATTACGGCATTGGTATTGGGCAATGCCTTCCAAAACCGTAATAAATCGGCTAACACCATTGCAGTAACCGGACTTGGTACCAAGGATTTCGTTTCCGACCTGATTGTTTGGAGTGGCAGCTTCAGCAAGCGCAATCCTGTGTTGAAGGACGCATATGCCGAGCTGGACAAGGATCGGGAGACCATTCGTAAATATTTAAAGTCCAAGGGCGTTTCAGATGCCAACATCGTCTTCTCAGCGGTTGGCATTAACAAGGAGTTTGAAACCATCTACGACACCAACATGAATGTAAAGGAGCAGCGGTTTTCGGGGTATTTGCTGGATCAAACCGTCACCATTGAATCAAAAGAGGTAGACAAAATAGAAGACATCTCACGACAAGTGAGTGAGCTGATCAACTCCGGTGTGGAGTTCTATTCGCAAGAGCCGCAGTATTATTACACGAAGCTCTCTGAGCTTAAAATCGAAATGATTGCTCAAGCGACGAAAGATGCCAATGAGCGGGCAGAGCGCATTGCCGACAATGCAGGCAGCTCGATTGGCTCTTTGAAGAATGCCAGCATGGGTGTTTTTCAAATTGTAGCGCAAAATTCCGCCGAAGATTTTTCATGGGGCGGCTCATTCAACACCTCCTCCAAGCGCAAAACGGCGAATATCACCGTGAAGCTAGAGTATGAAGTGGATTGAGGAGAGGGTAATCATTGGTCATTTGTCATTGGTCATAAAAACGGGAACACGGATAAAACGGATTTGGCGGATTTGCGCGGATTTGTTTTTCATCGATTATTAATCCGTGTAGATCCATGCTGACCTATGCCGATCAATAGGTAAGCGATAGGCGGTGGCGGCAGGCGATTTTCTTGTCACTAATAACTTGTCACTTGTCACCCTTCGGCGAAGCCCGTCACCCTCCCTACACCAGCGTGATATCGAACTGCACCAGGTCAACAAACTCCTGCACGCGGTTTTCGAGCTCTTCGTTGGTGATCTCCAATAGCCGCTCGGTGCCAAACTTCTCCACACAAAACGAGGCCATTGCAGATCCAAAAATAATGGCGCGCTTCATATTGTCGAATGATATATCGCGTGTACGGGCCAAATGACCGATGAATCCTCCTGCAAAAGTGTCGCCTGCGCCTGTGGGGTCAAATACGTCCTCTAGCGGAAGCGCAGGAGCGAAAAACACCTGCTCGTTGTTGAATAGCAATGCACCGTGCTCGCCCTTTTTGATGATCAGGTACTTGGGACCCATGGCCAATATTTTCTGAGCGGCTTTCACCAGTGAATACTCTCCTGAAAGCTGACGCGCCTCGGCATCGTTGATCGTTAGCACATCCGTGCGAGCAATCATCTTTTGCAAATCCTCCATGGCCGTTTCCATCCAGAAATTCATGGTATCCATCACAACCAGCTTGGGGCGCTCGTTCAAGCGATCGAGCACTTTCATCTGTAAGGATGGCATCAGGTTGCCCAACATCAGGAATTCGCAGTCCTGATAAGAATCGGGTATGATGGGGTCAAATGACAAGATCACGTTGAGCTCCGTAGCCAATGTATCACGGGTGTTCATGTCGTTGTGGTAGCGCCCAGACCAGAAAAAGGATTTTTGTCCCTCCAGTATCTGCAACCCTTCCGTGCTGATTCCCCTGTCATTGAATCCCCGGATGGTTTCGGCAGGGAAGTCATCGCCCACCACGGATACCAGATTGATGTTGTCGGTGAAAAAGGAAGCCGACAATCCTGCATAGGTGGCAGCACCGCCGATGATTTTATCGGTTTTTCCGAAAGGGGTTTCTATGGCATCGAAGGCAACGGTTCCAACTACTAGCAAGCTCATGGGTGGGTTAGTTTTTCAACAAAGATAGCCATTGCTTTGCAGTCGGCGCCACGAGTTATCGACAGACTGTGAATAGGGTTTATTTCTGGTAGCCGAGCGTTAAAGCGACCGTAAGCGAGTGGTACGACCGCTTTTGGCTAATCAGTCCACCTAGCGCCACCGAAACACCGGCCGTGCTACCTACGGTACCCATGGCCATTTCCCATGCCCAACCCCCAAAAGGCCCGTATTTATCTAAGTCCGTTCGGGTTGCATTCAGCTCCTTGTACTTGATCCTGCCGTATCCAGTGCTACCCGTGACCCTTAGAGGCATCGATTCATGAATGATAAAAGAAAACATCATGGAGCTGGCAGAAAAGCTTTCCTGGGGTGGACCGAAAAAATCCCACTCCCCATTCTTGCCCACCTCGCCCATGAAGCCACTGTAACAATAGGTAGCCCCCATGCGACCACTAACCAGTCTTGCTCCTACCCTTAATGGAACTCCTCCATCTTTTCCCGAAGTTGCAAGTCCTGTTCCGATCTCAAAGGCAAATGTGGAGCGACGGTACGCCATGGTATCTTGTCCATACAAATCGCTCGCGGCTGCTAGGGTCAAACACAGGATGAAGGTAATATACTTGGTCATATCCCTTGCAAAGTGATGCAATTGAAGAACAGCAGCCCATGACATTCGTCAATCATGGCCAACTTTTCATCCATGCGATACATGACACACGTCACCCATAAATCACAAACGGTCCGCTTCCTTAGCATTAAAAGAAAAAGATCATGAGCAATCTATCAAAGCCAAGCGAGCAGGTGCCTGCCGGAGTCAGTCATTACATCAACGAGAACTTCAAGGATGATTTCCTAACGGATATCCGACCCGTAAGCGACAAGAAAGGTGAAGTCAACTGGATTGTGGATGTAACGCACAACAGCTGCCTTTATCATCTTCGTTTCAATGGAAACGGGGAGCTCATGGAAAAAGACATTGAGCCCGTTCCATATCCGGGAGATGATTTGGAGATCGGAGAGGGCGATTGAATTCATACAGCCACCTAAATAGAAAATCTCGAAATGCTCGATTTACAATTCGGGTATATGTTGTCTGATGGATGTTGTGCTACATTTCAATGTGCCCAAACTTTTAAGCAGCAGCACATGCTTACCAAATTTTGCCTTAAAACGCTTTTCCATTTGTAAGGGTTTGTGCCTATTACTTTAAAATTCATAACCCCTCAAACAAAATGTTGCAATAATGCTATGCGACTCCTGATTGATTAATGCCATAGCTTAGATGGAAGACCTTTCCCATCTTCTAGTGAAAACTTAATTGGTAAATTAAATTGAACCATAACCGGCTGGCCACGCTGTTTACCTGGGAGCCATGCTGGCATATTACTAACAACCCTGACGGCCTCATCATCACACCCACCACCGATACCCCTTAAAACCTTCACATTCTCCACCTTTCCATCTTTACCTATAACAAATGTTATGAATACGGTGCCAGTAACTCCTGCCTCAATCGCTACGGGGG
>JBEAXM010000058.1:0-4822 GCA_041159805.1 Bacteroidota bacterium | reverse complement strand
GTTGTAGATGACCACGTTATTATAAGACGTGGATTGAAGTTCTTCCTGGAGAGCAACTTCGGTATTCGTAGCTTTCATGAAGCAGACAGCTGTATTGCTGTCAGGGAAATGGCACTTGCCTTTGAAATCACACATATCATCTTGGATTTACAGCTAAACGATGGTAATTCAGTTGAAATCATATCCGACCTACTGGAGCAGAATCCGTCCCTCAACATTCTGGTTTATACCATGAGCCCTGAGGAGGTTTTCAAATCGCGCCTTTTGAAAATGGGAGTGGTTGGTTTTTTAAACAAGCAAGCTGATGAGCAATCCGTAATTCAAACCATGTCGGACTTTTTCAGTAATAAATTGATTTCAAAATCAAGTTCGAACGAATCAAATTCAAATAACGACCCGTTTGATGTATTGTCGGAACGTGAGCTTACCGTTTTGACTTACCTGTTGAAAGGCGAGGGTATCAAGGAAATAAGTGGCAGACTCAACCTCAAATCGAGCACTATCGCAACCTTCAAAGCTCGTATTTTCAACAAACTTTCAATTAACAACATCATCGACTTGAAAAACCTTGTGGAGTTGTACAAGGGTAAAAAGTGAACCCTTAATTCATTCACTGTAAACAGTGATGGTAACCGTGAAAGGCAAGTCAGGATTCAGGGTTTTCCCCATATTGTTCTCACTTTTGATTTTGACCTCTGCTTTTGAAACCCAGGGGCAACAGTGGCTTGACTTACATCTTACTCATTACACATCGAAAAACGGTTTGCCGCAAAACTCGGCAAAAAGCATGGTCTTGGACAAAGACCGGTTTCTGTGGATTGCAACAGAGAGTGGCTTGGTGAGATTTGATGGATATGATTTCGACCTCTTCAACCAATCGAACACCGATGGATTCTCCAATGAACGAATGACAGCAATAATGTGCCTTCCCAACAAGGATTTGATGGTGGATGATATTGACGGTAATGTGCTGCAAATCATCGGCAACAAATTGAAATCTGTTCATAAGGTTAACAAACCCCGACTGGGTGGTTATAGGATGAAAGGATGCTTCCCTAATACCGCCTTTATTGTAAGTGCCGACATGGAAAACATCCCGGGCCTTGAAAACATTCAGAAAGATACTGATGATTGGTTTCATATTTTACAGATTGACTCCGATCGGTTTTTAATTGCGCTGAATGACCAACTCAAAGTCTACTCGGCAAAAAATGGAAAAATCACAAAGACTCTGCAAACAAACGGCTTTAGCGCCGTGTCCAGCTTCCAACTGAAAGGGAACACCTACATAATGGATAATACGGGGAATTGCCTTCGACTTGACCCTTTTAACCTGAGTTGGCAACCGGTGAAACTCATCGGATTTTCAAATCAATCCACAGTATTCGAAAAAATACGTTGGAACTGTTTTCATGATCAAACGTTTTTGATATCCAACAACGAATTATACAGGATTGAGTCTGGCAATGATAAGAATTCATTAAAGCTGTCTCCAATTACAAACCAGCTTCCAGACAACTGCTTCATAACTGAAGTGATTTATGACGAAAAGAGTGGGAGCTACTTTGTAGGAACATCTACAAAAGGATTATACATATACCGTAAAAAATCAATGCGTACGATATTGGTTGAGGACCCAGATTCAATTTACACAAATTGTTTTTATTCTCAAATCGAACTGGATAGCGGAAGGGTCCACACCGGCAATGGTTGGGAGCTTACATTAAATGGGGCAAATCGATCCAAATTGAACCTGGACATGGGAAAAGCTCAATTCGACTTCCACCTGAAAGATGGTAATTTCATTTATTACGCCACAAGAGGTTTGATGAACCGCTATGACTTGGAATCAAACAGCAGCAAAGTCATTTCGACGACTCCAAGGATTTACGGCTCGTCATTGAAATTAAGAGACTCCATATATATTGCCTCCTCCACCGGCCTGTATTGCATCTTGAGTGATTCAATTCATTTTTTGGCCCAAACAGGATTGTCCGGCTTCGATCAACGGATTACAAGCATCATCGAAAGTAGTGAAGGCAACCTGTGGCTGGCCCATTGCAGTGGGATTCTTTCATATAACCCAAAAACGAAAAAGATTTTTTCAATTCCTGAAATGGAAGGTAAATGTGTAAGGGTGATTGAAAAAATAAAAGACCTATACATGATTGGCACATATGGTAACGGATACTTCCTACATACGAACGGGAAGTTCCATCAACCGCCAATCGACGAGCAGCAGAAACTCAGTAAGACGCATAACTTCCTTCTCGACAGGAATGAACTGCTTTGGATGGCCACTAATACGGGCTTGGTAAACACTCCTTTTAAGGATATCCTGTCTTTTATCAAAGACACGACCGTTGCTCCATATTATTACCATTACGGGACTGAAGACGGAATAATCAACACGGAGTTCAATGGTGGATGTTCACCAACACACATCCGATTGAAAAACGGATACGTATCATATCCAACCATGGAAGGACTGGTTTGGCTGATACCCGAACTAGCTGTCAGGGATTTGCCTGATGAAGACATTTTCATAGACGAGGTGTTGATTAACAATGAAAAATACGACTATCAAGGATTCATAGAGGTTGGAAGCCGCGAGGACGAGGTGGTAATCCATTTCAGTAGCCCTTATTGGGGGACGGCAAACAACATCCAATTGGAATACAGAATCGCAGGATTCAACGATGAGTGGAAACCAACCGAAGGCGGTGGACGATGGATTGATTTTGCAAATCTCCCACATGGCAACTATACATTGGAAATTCGAAACATGGTATCATCAAATAAAAAAGATGCACCATGGCTGAAAATACCAATGAAAGTATTGCCCGAGTTTTATGAAACCTGGGGGTTTCTCGTTGGAGGCATATTTTCAGGAGCAATTGTTTTGTTCGGACTTTTCAAACTAAACAGTGTGCGTATCATACGTCAAAATAAGTTTTTGGAGGACCAGGTCTCCGAGCGAACCATAGAGCTTCAATCAACCAACCTCTCTTTGAATTCAGCAATCAAAAACCTCCAAGACAAGGAATATAAACTCAGGGAATCCATTCGCATCAAGGACAAGCTCATATCCATCATTTCACACGATATCATCACTCCTATCAAGTTCCTTTCTATCGTTAGCAGTGTCTCCAACAAAACCGGGATGCAGGGAACCCTGAATCAAAAGGATTCAGAGGAAAACATGAAATACATCAGTGCAGCCGCTGAGAAAATTTACAACAATGCTGCCAACATTTTGAACTGGATCAAATTGCAGAATGAGCTGATTCGGATTGAACCGGAAAACATCGGCTTATTTGATTTTGTGGAGGATGTGATATCACCATTGGATGCCGTAATCGACCGGGAGTCCATACAAATAATCAATGATGTTCCAGAAGAGGAAATCATTTTCACCGATCCCAACATCCTTAAAATCGTCTTGCAAAATGTATTAAGCAACTCGGTAAAATACACCAAATCGGGAACCATACGGGTTGAAGCCAACCTAGACAAAGGCGGCTCTACAATCATAACAGTAACTGACACGGGGATGGGAATGCCCGAAAAGATCATTGATAAGATAGCCACCATAAAAAAACAAACGGTTAAAGGAGAATTTGATGCTGACGACCCGGACACTGGCAACCAGTTGGGCTACTTTATCATCTTCGATTTCGCCCGATTGATAAATGGAGATGTTGAAATACAAAGCGAATTGGGTAAAGGAACCGTTGTTAAGTTAACATTACCCCCCCCCGCGAATTCAGGTGACGGCATCGTAAAAAGCTAGTTCGCCTTCCATGACAATTGCAGCGAAACCGTTCCGGGTGCCTCTATCTTCATTGGACGAAGCGAATACTGCCGGTTGGTAAGGTTATCGAACACCAATGATATCGACCAGGAGTCGTTGGGCTTGAAACCCACCCTGGCATCATGAACCAATGATCCATCAGGGTTGTCGTTACGGTATTTTATTATGCCGTCAGGATAATTTGGATTTTCCTGTAAATCGAAATCATAAAAGGCCTTGTCGATATTATCCATGAAAGCGTAATAACGCAAGCCACTTCCTACCATCCATTTTCCAAAACGAAACTCCAAATCGAACTTGACCAAGTGCCGAAAACGGTATTTCAAAAAGCCACTGGATGGATCAGTGCTTGTATTCGAATAGGTCAATTGTTCAGGGACAAAACCATCCTCTGGCTCTGTAACTCCGAAAACGTAAGTGGAATCCTTGGTCAGTGGCCTTATGTGCGTGTATGAACCATATATGGTGATTTCAAGCTTCTCCGTCAAACGGCTTTCGGCAAGCATCGTTAATTCAACTCCTTTCACTTGGGAGCTGCCTGTATTGACAAACTTGAATCCGCTTGATCCAGGACTCCATGCTGCGAAAATGTATTCAATGGTGTTTTCATACTCTTGTTTGAATCCGGCAAAATCCAAATAGCCATACCATTCCTTGATCTTGAATCCTTGACGTAATCCCACTTCCATGGCCAGGCTTGATTCTGGCTTCACCAAAGGATTAGGAAATACGGAAAGACCGCCCGTTGATGTGCTGATGAACTTTTCAGTGATGGTCGGATAACGGAAACCTTGTCCGATGGATGCCCGGAAATTGGTTCCTTTCTGTGGCTCATAGTTCAACCCTCCCCTGAAAACCGGTTTGATGGTCTCTGGCTCATCATTGATTTGGAAATACTCGAGTCGACCGCCCATTTGTACAATCAGCTTGTTGAAGAATTTCCGATCCAACTGCATGTAACCTGCCATGTTGCGTGCATTGTTATTTGGCGAACCACCAGATGCATAC
>JBEAXM010000226.1:0-2747 GCA_041159805.1 Bacteroidota bacterium | reverse complement strand
TTGTAAAGGATGCTGATACAGGTGAGCCATTGCCCTTTTCAAGTATCGCTGTAAAGGGAAGTCCTGGTGGTGTGTCGGCCGACATGGATGGAAAATTTATCATGACAGGTGTTTGCAAAGGCGAAGTAGTGTTATCGGTATCTCATTTGGCATGTGAACGGATGGATTTCCGGTTTTTATTGGTTTCAGATACTGCCCTTGTCTTTGAATTGCCACATAAGCACAATGAACTTCAAGAGGTATTGGTGGTTAGAAGCCGACGAGAGAATCAGCCATTGCTTCCCGTTTCCGAGATTGAAGGAAGACAACTTTTTGAAGTTGCAGGAAAATCATTGGCTGAAGGGCTTACTTCAATCAATGGTGTACAAATGCTTCGTACTGGTTCAAACATTGCGAAGCCAATGATACACGGTTTAACCGGCAGTCGGATACTTATCCTGAACAACGGTATCCGTCAAGAGGGTCAACAATGGGGTAATGAGCATGCACCTGAGATAGATCCGTTTGTTGCCAATCGACTGACGGTGATAAAAGGAGCTGCTTCGGTTCGTTATGGTCCTGATGCCATCGCTGGTGTGGTGTTGGTGGAAACACCCTTGCTGCCATACGGTGGTGGATTAGGTGCCGAGGCCACCTTAACCGGATCATCTGCCGATCTCGCTACTGCCATTTCCTCAACCCTTCAATTCAGCCCGGAACGTCTGCGTCAATTATCTTTTCGTATTCAAGGCTCAGCTAAAAGAGGTGGGGATATTCGTACACCAAACTACCGGCTAATGAACACAGGTGTCAACGAAGCTAACTTCAGTTGGGCAGCAGGATGGAAAGGTGAGGTTGTTCAGTTGGATGCATATTACAGCCAATTCAATTCCAAGATTGGCATCTTCACAGGATCTCATATTGGAAACCTGACAGATCTGCAATTGGCTTTCGACCGTGATGAACCTTTGGAGCAACGACCGTTTTCTTACGATATCGGAAGGCCATATCAATCGGTTCAACATGAATTGTTCAAAGCCAATGCAGTTGTCTTTGCCGGTGATATTGGGAAACTGTCATTGAATTTTGCCAGACAATATAATCTTAGAGAGGAGTACGATAAGGATTTTGAATCCCGTTCTGCCGGGGCTCCGGAATTGAATTACGAAATCACTTCAAAGTCATCTGAATTGATTTGGGATCATGCGCCTTTAAAGGGTTTTAATGGAATGGTTGGAGTTTCATACATGAACCAAGCCAACACCTTCGAAGGAAGAATGTTTATACCGAATTATGTAGGTAACAACCTTGGGGTTTTCATAATCGAAAAAAAACCGTTGGGAAGCTGGACATTAGAGACGGGAATCCGATTAGACAATCGCCTCTTGGATGTTTACATGCGAAAGAACGGCGTGGTGGTTCAAACCAATCATGACTATACGGCTGTATCTGGACAAATCGGTGCAATGTATAATCTTACTGATTCCACCTCAGTCCGACTTTCTATTGGGACCGGCTGGAGGCCACCAGGAGTGAATGAGTTGTATAGCAATGGGCTGCATCATGGTGCTTCCTCGGTTGAAATCGGAAATGTTAGTTTGAAGGAGGAAAAATCCATAGGACTGAATGCCTCATTGGTTCATTCGATTTCCAAGGCGATGAGCATCGACCTTTCAGTCTATTACGACAGGTTTGATGACTTCATCTACCTCCAACCTGTCAAACCTGCAACGCTTACGATACGTGGGGCATTTCCAACCTTCAAATACCTACAGGCCGATGCTGATTTATATGGTTTTGATTTGATGCTCAAACATGAAGTCTCCAAATCTGTTTCCATCAACTCCAGCACCTCAATTGTTCGTGCTTACAATAAAAGCAGGGGAGGTTGGATTTCCCAGATGCCAGCAGATCGGATTGCGTTTGGTGGGGATTGGAAGCACTCCTCTTTGAATGGAATGCGTAAGTGGTCATTCGGCCTGGATATACAACATGTCTTCAAGCAAACAAGAGGAGTCATTGATGACTATGTAGGCGCACCTGGTGCATATTCACTTTTGTCTGTTGAAGCAGGCTACGACATGTTTGTCAAAGGCCATGCAATCCAGTTCTCGTTGGCAATAGAAAACCTACTTGACAACTCTTATCGCGATTACCTGAATCGTTACCGGTATTTCGCCGATGATGTTGGCAGGAATTTAACAATCAGGATCCGGAAGACCTTTGGATCCATCGAATAACTTTAATCAGATTATGAAAAACCTCAATTACAAATACATGAAAACAAATAATAATATTATAAGCCACTTTACCATCTTATTACTCACATTAGGATTATTATCCCTCTCATCGTGTAAAAAAGACGATACCGACCCTACCAATCCAGGCGACCCTAATGAATCGGAGTTGATTACCACCATTAAGCTTACCTTCAGGGACACATCTGGAACCACTCCTGACAGACAATTTATTTTCAAGGACGCGGATGGTGATGGTGGTAATCCGCCATCGGTTTTTGACACCATTCGAATCGATTCCCAGAAAGTTTACGACGTATCTGTTTTATTACTTGACGAATCGAAAACCCCTTCTGACACCATCTCCAACGAGGTTTTGGCTGAAGCGGAAGACCATATGTTTTTCTTTCTTCATTCGGGTGTCAATATCAGTACCACATACCTCGACGCAGATGCCAATGGCATTGGTTTGGGCTTGGAATCACGTTGGGTCAGCGGTGCAACATCCACAGGCATATCCAGAGTTGTTTT
>JBEAXM010000155.1:0-5222 GCA_041159805.1 Bacteroidota bacterium | reverse complement strand
ACCGGATATGGAATACATTGCGAAAATCAATGAAACAGGAAAAAAATACGCCCGTTTCTATAAATCAGCTACTGGGAACACCATGATGGGATTCCTGTTGCCATTCACCCTTCATGCACACCCCGAGGTCCAGAAATTCATTTGGGAAGTTGGCTTGGGCGTTCTAACTGAAGAGGGCTATGGAATGGTTGATTTGGTTAAGGCGTGATCCAACACAACATCAAAAGGCAGGAGCAGAGTCCTGCCTTTTTTAATACCTACCAGTCTCCTTGAAATAATATGGCAATAACCTCAAACAAAAACTCCATCTGGCTCATAATAGTCGCTGCTCTCGGCTATTTCGTTGACATTTATGACCTGGCGCTCTTTAATGTGGTGAAGCGCGAAAGCCTGGAACACATCAAGGAGGTGATGAACCTTTCCATAGACATTAAAAAAACGGGGATATTCCTGTTCAATTGTCAAATGGCTGGTATGCTGGTAGGCGGAATCCTATGGGGGATTTGGGGCGATAAACAAGGACGGGTCAATGTTCTTTTTGGAAGCATCATTCTATACTCACTTGCCAACATTGCCAACGCTTTCATTTTCGATATCAACGCCTATGCCATCGTTCGTTTTATCGCCGGCATAGGACTTGCGGGTGAGCTTGGCGCCGGAATCACATTGGTTACCGAGTCGATGGAAAAGGAAAAACGGGGATATGGAACCATGATCATCGTGACTTTTGGCGCGCTGGGTGCTGTCACAGCAGGCATTGTCGGAACTGAAGGCCATTACATATCACAGCAGCTATCCAGTCTTTTGGACATACAACTGATGAACTGGCAAGTGGTTTACCTGATTGGTGGATTCATGGGGCTTGCATTACTGGCCCTGAGGGTTGGAGCATATGAATCAGGCATGTTCAGCAACATGTCCCAGAAAAAAGAAATCAAGCGCGGCGACTTCCTTGCATTGCTCACAAACCCTAAATCAAGAAGCAAGTACATCAACTGCATCATGATTGGGTTACCGGTTTGGTTCGTGGTTGGTGTTTTGATGGCCCTTTCACAAGATGTTTTTGCAGAGGAACTGGGAATTGAAGGAGTACTCAACGGAAAAGTCATCATGTACGCCTACATTGGGCTGTCTGTTGGAGATTTGATTTCGGGATTAATCAGCCAAATCCTTAAAAGCAGAAAGAAGGTCGTATACTTATACTTGGCTATGACTTTGGTCCTTCTGCTTTACTTTGTATTCGGAGCCCAAGGCATCAGCAAAGACCAGTATTATATCCTATCCTTCCTTCTAGGATTCGCCACCGGCTATTGGGCAATTTTTGTAACCATTGCGGCCGAACAATTTGGAACCAACATCCGATCAACCGTTACCAATACTGTTCCTAATTTTGTGCGAGGGGCGGTATTGCCAATCACAACCCTATTCACCTGGTTGGCAACCCTGATTCCCAACCTATACAGTGCACTAGCCGTAGGATTGATATGCATTGCCCTTGCCACCGTTGCCGCGATGCGAATCAAGGAGTCCTTCTCGGAAGATCTGGATTATTTCGAGTCACTTTGATGGATTCATCAAAAAGAACCCTGGTCATCGGCGCAAGCACCAATCCGGAACGCTATGCTAACATGGCAATAAAAATGCTTACAAGCCATCACATTGAAACAGTCGCCATTGGCTTAAAGAAAGGATTTGTCGGTGAGGTTGAAATTCAAACCGGAGCACCTATATTAGAAAACATCCATACCATCACACTCTATCTTGGACCGGAGCGACAAAAACCATTGTACGAATATATCCTGTTGCTCAAACCCAAGCGAATCATTTTCAATCCCGGTGCCGAGAATACGGAACTAATGCAACTTGCTTCAGAGGCAGGTATTGAAACCCTGGAAGCATGTACATTGGTAATGTTGAGAACCGGAAATTATTAAACAGTCTTGTTCGGGAAAGTCAATGTGACTGTGGCACCCTTCATGGGCATGGAATCTATTTTTATTCCATAACCATGGAAGTCAGAGATGGTTTTGACGATTGGCAAGCCTAGTCCGTAACCCTTTTCATCTGATGGATTGAACCGCTTGAAACGATCAAAAGCAAATTCCAGCTGGGATGACTCCATCCCTATACCCGTGTCTTGAATCTGTAATTGATAACCATTCGAAACCCTCTCTCCTCTGATAAATATGCTACCAGCAATGTTGTTATAACGAATTGCATTATTGACGAGATTAAAAACCATGTTAAACAACAAGGACTTATTTACTGGTGATAGTGTGATATCGTATTCCAAGCTTGTGACCACCGAAATCTGCTTTTCGGAAATCAGATCCTCCAGCTCTTCCAACACTTCATCAATCAATTGCTGTAAGGAAACGGAATCCTGTTTCAAATACTGGTCGTTTTCGATTTTCGAAATCATCAGCAAAGCTTTGATGATCTTTCCCAAACGCTTCAACGTCTTAAGCGATTCCAGGATCCTATTTTCCGCTTCTTCAGGCAGGTCACTTGAAAGCAACATGTTTTCAAAACGGTTCTGAAGTATCGAAATGGGTGTCAATAATTCGTGAGCGACATTGGCTATGAACTCCTTTTCAATCAGAAAGGCGTCGCGCGTTTTGCGCATCAATTCGTTGATACTGTCGTCCAGATATTTGAACTCATAAGTTGTGGTTTTGATGGGATTAAACACGTACATGGAAGGATTTCGGGGGAGTTGCAGCTTTTGCCTGACAATCCTATTAAAAGGGCGAAGCATGAGCCGGGCAAACCCTATGTCAATGAACACCGAAACAATCATGAATAACACCATCAAGGTGAAACTGAAACTAACAATGATTTTGTTCAGCTGGTCGATGGTTCCCAAACCCTCGCCTATGCGCAGCAGGTAGTGTTGATTATCGTAGAAAAAAGCTTGTCGCACCACCCGGTGATTGAGTTGCTCATTCTCTACCAGGACCTGTTCATTCGAAATAGTGATTTCCGGAGGCGGCATGTCATTTTGGAGCGGTGTTATGGAAACAAACTCCTCTTTGAAAATATTGTAGCTTTCAAAGGAACAATCCTGCTCCATTATGATTTCATTGATTCCACCCCTCTCGATGATTTTCATGATTCGATCAGTTCGGGCAACCAATCGCTTGTCAATGTGATCGTAAACAACCTGCTCTACCAGCACAGGCATGATCACACCGAATGCAGCAAAAATAAGCCCCTTCGAAAGGGCGTTATAAATGACAAGCTTTACTTGGAGTTTCATGCTACAGATTTAAACGATATCCAATTCCTCGCACGGTCTCGAGCCATTCAACCGGTCCATGAACAGTCATTTTTTTTCGAAGATTCTTGATGTGTACATCAATATAATTTGACTCATAATCATCCTCCATCATGTCACCCCAGATATGCTCAGTAAGCTGCATGCGTGTCAAAACCTTCCCCCGATTCAAAGCGAGGTAGTGCAAAAGGTCGAATTCCTTTTTGGTAAGATTCACCTCCTTATTGGCAAACTTCACTGTCCGACTGCTTAAATCCATCGAAAAACCTCCGATATCGATTGTATTTGATGTCAAACCATGACGGCGCCTCAAGATGGCCTGCATTCGTGCAAACAGTTCAGGAAGCGAAAAGGGTTTGGCCAGATAATCGTCAGCACCTAGATCCAGGCCATGAATCTTGTCGTCGGTCTCACTACGCGCTGTCAAAATGATAAAGGCCGCTTGGCACCCAGCCGCCCTTGACTCCTTCAATAAATCAAACCCATTGTAATCAGGTAGGCCGATATCCAATAAAATGAAATCGTAATCATTGATAAAAATCCGTTCGGAAGCCGACTTCCCATTGAAGGCAACATCGCAATTAAAGCCCTGTTTTGTCAAATAGATCTCCATCTCATTCGACAAACCTTTTTCATCTTCAACAATCAGAACATTCATGGTAATTGGCTTTTTAATGAAACTGCATCAATGGACTCCAATATGATAGCACAGGCATGCTCAACCTGTTCCTCGTTAATGATCAAAGGTGGGGCAATTCGTAGCTTGTGGGGTGCAAAAAGAAACCAGTCGGTCAATACCCCCCTGCTGATACACTCATTCACAACCGCCCTGTTGAATGCCTCTGTGCCCAGATCCACTCCAAGCAAAAGACCCTTACCACTTACTGACTTGACAAGCGGATGAGTCAGCTTGCTTTTGAAAAGTTGACCCAGTTTCACAATTCGTTCAGATCCGATTTTTGACAATACAGAGAGGGAGGCATTCCCAGCTGCACAGCAAACAGGGTGGCCCCCAAAGGTGGTTAAATGTCCAAGTACCGGATTATCCATTAGAGTTGACATGATCCTATTTGAAGAGATAAACGCACCCAAAGGCATTCCCCCTCCCATTGCCTTTCCCACGACGAGTATGTCAGGTACAACATCTTCATCCATAAAAGCCATGAAAGGTCCGGTTCTGTAGAACCCCGATTGTATTTCATCAACAACGAACAATGCACCAACATGTTTACATCGGTCGTGTACTTTTTTCACAAATCCCGAAGCAGGTGAAACAGCGCCGGCCTCTCCCCTAACCATTTCCATCACTACGCATGCCGTCTGTGAGTTGATCAGCTCCAACTGCCGCTCATCATCAAAATCAATGTGAGTAACGCCGGGAAGCAAGGGCCTGAAAGACCTCCTGAAATACTCGGAACCGATGATGGATAATGCGCCTTGAGTGCTCCCGTGGTAGGCATCATTGAAAGCAACAATATCCGCCCTTCCCGTGTAACGTTTGGCAAGTTTCATGGCGCCCTCAATCGCCTCTGAACCGGAATTCACGAAATAACAATTATCTAGGGGGGCTGGAAGCAACTCAAGTAGTGCCTTGGCAAAATTGACTTGAGGTGACAAGGCCAATTCTCCATAAACCATCAAATGCATGTACTTGGAGGCCTGTTCATGTATGGCACTTAGAACTTCTGGATTTGAATGCCCCACACTACTTACGGAAATCCCGGAAATAAGATCCATCCATTTTTCACCGTTTAAGCCTAAGAGCTCCAAGCCACTTGCCGAAATAACCTCCAAAGCAAGCGGTTGGCTCGAAGTTTGAGCCATTGTCTGTAAAAAAAGTTGCCTAGTGGTAAGTGACATAATTCCTTTGGATTTACAAATTTAGCAAATGCAAAGGGGCATAAAAAACGGGGATTGCTCCCCGTTGTCCTATTTAATTCCTTCC
>JBEAXM010000152.1:0-11886 GCA_041159805.1 Bacteroidota bacterium | reverse complement strand
CTCCAAATTTGACCAACGCACCTAACTCAGGTTTCACCAGATATCCCCATTTGACAAAGCTGAGTTTATATACATTGAAATAAAAATCCTGTTGGCTGCACATGGCACCAACACCAAGCCCCAAATAAGGAGTTATCTTGCTATCGGGCATTAAGTAGTAATGCGCGTTTACACTGATTGGAAGCAGATAATTGTATTTGTAGAGGTCGGTGGTTACAGCGCCGTTTTCGAAGGTGTGCGTTTCTCTGGGTGCATACTCGTATAGCGATGTCCAAGCGAGTTCTCCTCCTACAGATACATGTTCGCTGAGAAAATACCGACCTTGAATGGAAACTCCTGTTGCACTGGTATTGCCAATGAACTCGGTATTGTTGAGTGGTGTGTTTATGTCCCAACCAATTGAGAATATCCTCGAAGGCAAAAAGCTGGATTGGGCCAAGGTACTCGAGCTAGTTAATAATAGGGATAGAACCAGCAGAATATTTAGTTTGCTTTTCATGATGATGCTGTTTGAATCAGTTTGTGGTTAGGTAAGGTGATTGTTCAAATGCCTGGTCAATAGCATCGATTGCTTGTTGCATGTTTTCACTGTTGCTGTCGCTGAGTACCCCGCTGGCAAGCATGTTCCATGAAACAAATAGCTTGTCATTGTTTTGCGTGCGATGCTTCATGTCAACAAGCTCAATTACCAATGTGCCTGTTTCATAGGTGTACGTGTAGGTGAAGGGATAGTAGTAATAACTTCCCGGATAACCCCAATAATAAGGGTCATAGTATCCAGGATACCCCCACCAGTATCCTGGTGAAATCACCGAGCTCGAATTCAGGTCTTTGATGACGAAAACGTTAGCCACTATGTCTGGATTTTGAGTAATATCCACCGAATTAAACCCTCGCTCTGTAAGCCGGGTGTTTAACTGATTGAGTATTTGCGCTGCTTTCACGGGGCCCAATAACGTATCGTTTGGATTGGTGCTGCTGATGAGTCCAACTGTTGATGGAAGGCAAAAGGTTTGAAGACTGTTAAAATCGGTTCCGCGATCGTAATACGTTGCAACTACGGGCTCGATAGTTAGCTGATCCGAGGTCGGTTCTTTTCGGCAGGCGCCAAGCGTAATCAGTATTAGGGATAACAATAACGAAATTCTCATGGATGTTGATGGGTTTAGCTATTAGGTTTGATAAGTTATTTGTCGATTTGGCTTTTTGAATAAGTCAGTTGCCATCAGCGTTTTTGGGTTCCTGCTTGATCGGCAGTGAGAAATACACACGCTTGATGGCTTGCTGTAGTTCCGAGTCGATGTCGGGTGATGGGTCGAGTGCTTTTGAAACAACACCTTTCCACAGTATTTCTCCAGTGGAAGGAAGTAGCATCTCGATCACCAGAGTGCCTGTCTTGTATGTACGACTTGTAACCACGCCTGTTCCAACTGGTGCGGTATATCCCATGTAATATCTAGGGCCACCAAAACCGATTCCAATCGAAACCGGTGGAGGTGTGTATTGATAGTCCACATGATCTATCGTGTAGGCGCTGAATTGGAATAACACATCAGGATTCTCGGTATTGATCGACATTCCCTTGAGATTCAGCTCTTGGTTGGAATACCAATGTATTCGATCATTTATGTATTTACGATTGAGATACTTTCCAATTGTCGAGTCTGGAGGAAGCCATGCATAGGTTTTATAAACCGAGAAATCGGTATGAGGCTTGCGGTTGTATGATACCTGGTAAGCTGAACATCCGCTTAAAAGAAGTATGGTTAAAATAGGAAGTAATTTGCGCATGTCTAAATAGGTCAGAATGTGATTGTGATACCCGAGCTGCCACCAAATTGAGCTATGGTCGAATATGCTGATACCCCAACACCTGATGTGGCGTTGCTTACAAATACATTTGCACCAACGGCCTGGAGGGGAATATGCAGCTCTGGTTGCAAGCGTATGCCAACATGGTCATTGAATTTCACGTGTACACCACCACGTAATGCCACTGCAAACCTGACCAGCGCTGTGTAGTCGGTCACTTGAGGTGTGAAAACAACAACACCGGCACTCAATCCCCCATAGGCGGCAAATCGGTCATTAACATCCTTGATGCCATTGGCGCCCAACATGAAGTAATCGATTGCCACGTCACCTTCCACTTGTTCCTCCACAAGCCGATTGAATCCGTTATAGTAAAAAATATCACCTTCTGTAAGTGATATCTGATGACGCCATGATAGCTCCAGTTGTTTCCAGGATGATGGCCTGAAACCCAATGAGACTCCATAGCATTGGCTTTGATTCAGCAGCACATTTCCGAACTCGGTTTGAAAGCGTTCATTGAATACAAAACCGTAAAAGGGGGTAATGCTGATTTCAGGCTTGGTGAAGCCAATAGAACCTTCAGATTTTCGGGATTGTCCGTTTGACTCCTTTGGGAGGATCAATACCAGTAAAAGCAATAGGATGGGTAATCGAAGGTGTTGGTTCATAGTATTTTGAGTGGGGTTTCAGTTGGTGGTTTGATCAAAAATATTTTGATTTATGGACTTGTAAACTTTTAGACGACGTCAGCTGATTTAGATGGTAGTGGTTTTGACCTAAAAAAATGTGATTATTGTTTCAAATCTAATTAAAACATCGAATGGTTTTACTGCATCAATCAATATAATACAGTTGATAAAAACTCAGCTTCACACGAAGATATTATTTGCAGCATTAAGTCCTTATGCTACAAAAGTGATATTAACATTTGAAGCATTGTTATCAAGTGTTATACGATTTACCTGGTTTCTGAATATGGCATTTTTATAGCACTTTGAAATGGCTCATTCGTCTCAGATTGACCTATCGGGGTAGGTCTTTCACACACCTGAATCCTATGTGATTGGTTCCGGTGGATATTTCACCTTTTCCTCTTGCTCCTACCATATACCTGGTGCAGTATTGATCTGTACAAAGGTAGGATCCGCCACGCTGAACTTTTTTCGCAACACCAGGTTCTGCAGAATCAAAGGATTCTTTTGGGCCTTTTGGATTTTTAGTTAAAGAGGCTGTTTCCAGAGTGGAGTAATAATCATCCTTATACCAATCGGCACACCACTCCCAAACATTGCCAGCCAAATCATACAGTCCATAATTGTTGGGTGAAAATCTTTTAACTGGCGACGGGCCTTTGTAGCCATCCAGCCCAGTATCATTATGTGGGAAATCGCCCTGAAAAATATTGGCCATCCATTGGTCCTTGGGCTTTAAATGGTTTCCCCACATATATAAATTTCCTGACTCGCCACCTCTTGCGGCAAACTCCCATTCCGCCTCCGTTGGAAGGCGTTTACCCGCCCATTTGGCGTATGCAGCTGCATCTTGCCAAGCGATATGAACTACCGGATAATCGTCCTTGCCTTCAATGTTCGAATTTGGCCCTTGAGGATGTCTCCAGTTTGCGCCTATGATAAAAGTCCACCATTCATAGAAGTTGTTTAGCGACACCTTTTTTGAAGGTTCATTAAATACTACGGAACCTGCCACTAAATTCTCTGCCGGTGCTCCTGGAAATTCTTCTTTGGTGGGTTTTCGTTCTGCTATGGTAATGTAACCAGTAGCTTTTACAAACTTGGCAAACTGTGCATTGGTAACCTCATGTTCATCCATAAAGAATCCATCAACA
Organism: Bacteroidota bacterium; assembly: GCA_041159805.1. Taxonomy (GTDB): domain Bacteria; phylum Bacteroidota; class Bacteroidia; order AKYH767-A; family OLB10; genus JALRAP01. The sequence goes on along the minus strand of JBEAXM010000152.1, from coordinate 8,225 downwards.
TATACCCTGTGCACAGGACGTGCGTCATTCATTGGCTCGTTGCCTCCATTTTGAATGCCTTTCGGATTAGCTCCACCCATACTGAACTCACCCCCTGGAATGAATACCATTCCCTCCGGTGAAATCAGGTCGACGGGAACGGCATTGACCTTTGTTGGTTTAAAATCTTTTCCACCTTCCATGTAATACAGTGCGGTGTCAGATAACCCCTGTTCATCGCCACCAGAATCGTTAGTGTTTACACGTTCTGTTTTTTCAAGGGAAACGGGTTTTTGATTGTCGCTGCAGGAGCAAAACAAAAAGCTCGAAATACAGAATAGAATCACAAAAAACGACTTTAAAATCGCAGCATTCATGAGAGTGCGGAGGTTGATTCGGACACTTTAATTAGACTGGCAACAGTGGACAAATCGGGGCTGGCCTCCAACAAGAATTGATTCTTTTGCATGTTTTTTGAACCAGCTTACCGCAAAAGAGATTCAATTCGGTGTTTGAATAAACCTTATGCGATGGAGGGATGTGAATGGTTTTCTGATCGAATTGTTCCGATCAGGGTGCTGAAAACAGGGTTGCAGCCCCAACACCGGAACCTTTTTGACGTGGAGGGAATTCTTTTAAGCTCTTTTGTAATGAACCGATATATGGAGCGAAGAAGGATGACACCCACGTTCGTGAGGTAGCCCAATCAAAATGCCCCGATGTACCTGGCGTTCGTTCAAATGGATCCAATTTGATGTTGATCATCAATCCTCCGTCTATTTTTGTTGGAGCAGCCGTCCAGCTATCCTTGGTGGCAAAATGTATTTTCCAATGATCAACCCTCATTGCTGTCAACTCGGACTCAGAATAATAATAGAACTCACGGCGGTTTGAAGGTGCATTCTTTGTTAATACTGCCAGCTGGTCATATCCGTCCAGATGTACTTTGAAACCGAATTTTCCAGTCAACAAATCTTTTTTGATATCCGGAACACCAACAGCACTCATTAATGTAGGCACCCAATCTTCGCTGGTCATGAACTCACCAGTATACTTTCCTGCTGGTATCTTTCCAGGCCACTTAATCAACATGGGCACTCTGAAACCGCCATCCCAAGTAGTGCCTTTTTCGCCCCTGAATGCGGCTGTTCCAGCATCAGGCCAATGAGCCAGATTGACGCCATTATCAGAAGTGAATAACAATATTGTGTTTTCATCCAATTTGAGTTCTTTAAGTTTGGCTGTAATGGTGCCTACCAGATAATCCATTTGCATAACGGCATCGGCATATTCAGTCATGCCCGATTTTCCGCGCCATTTTTCGCTTACATGGATTTTCTGGTGCATTCGGGATGGATTAAACCATAAAAAGAAATTTTCATTCTTGTTTTTTTCGATCCACTTAACAGCTTCAGCTCCGAACTCCTCATCTATTTCACCCATTCTTTGTATGGTTAATGGGCCTTTATCCTGAATTTTTTGTTTACCAACCATTCCCCATCGGTCATCTACAGTAGAATCAACCTGGTTGGTTGCGAATGAATGAATCATATTTCTTGGTCGACCTTCGAATTTCGGATCCTTAGGAAAATCGGATTCTTCCGGCATTTCCATCATGTTCAAATGGTATAAAAAACCATAGAACTCATCAAAGCCGTGCACTGTGGGAAGATATTCATTTCGGTCACCCAAATGCCACTTGCCAAAAAGTGCGGTTTTGTAACCCAAAGGTTTTAACAAATCGGCTAGGGTAGGGTCGTCCTTATGTAATCCTGCTTTTGCTCCGGGTTGTCCAACGGAGGTCAATCCTGTTCGAATTGGATATTGTCCGGTAATGAATGCAGCTCTGCCTGCTGTGCAACTAGGCTGCGCATAATAGTCGGAGATCATCGTACCCTCTTGGGCAATCTTGTCTATGTTCGGAGTCTGATAGGAGGCAAGCCCTCTGTGCATGCAAGATGGGTCGAAGTAAGGCAAATCATCCACCATAATGACCACTATGTTGGGTCTTTTTTGGGCAGACAATGGAAAAGTGGAACAACTGGCGATTATGGCCAATAACAAAATGAACGTTTTTTTCATTTTTATATGAATCAGGTTTGTTTTTTTACGCAAGGCACCTCCCTGCTTAGGGATGCACAAATATAGTTTTTGTTGCCAATCACGGCTTTCTTTTCAATTCAAATTGTGTTCAGCCCAATTTTATGGCTTTTTCATATTGGCATAATTCAGCGACAAGGAAATACGGAGCATATTCGACTCTGCCCCATTGTATCCGTATAAAACTGTACCATAATCCGCTAAAAAACCTAAAAAAGGTTTGAACTGATAACCCAAGCCCGCAGAGGTGCCAAGTATTTGGGTTTGATTGTCGTTTTTTTCACCATCGGTAGATGTTGTACCACCTTGTCTGAATCTTAACCCAACAGTTGCCCAGATTTTTTTACTGAAATTGTGCGACAAATGATTTTCCAAGATCAAGATGGGTGCCTGGGTAATCTTATTCGCTTTGTTTCCCTTAGAAGGCTGGTTGTTGGCAGTGAAAAACTCCACTGATGGTGAAACCTCAAGCCATGTAGCTCTTTCACGGTTCTTATTTAAAGGAATGGCCATGGGTAAAGAAAGCTGAATCGTATTTCTATTGCTTCCTAGGTTCACATATTTGGATGTGTCGTATGTTCCGGAAAACCAACATCTGGCATCTGCGAAAATGGAAAACCTCATATCCTCTTCAATGAATGCTGAAGGTTTTAATGCGGGTGTTCCGAACAGCCCTATTCTAAATGCAGCAAATCCATCAGAAAACCCGTTCGCTTTAACCTGAGTGCCTATTGGTATGGGAAAAACGGGCGGTACGGTGGTTGATGTTGCCGTGAATGATGATGGATTGACCATCACATATCCTTGAGCATAGGCTCCTTTAATTGAAAAAGTGTGGTATAATGTTATCGGATACGCACTTATGTCAATTTCCGCACCAGGAATGAAAATGTCGCTCGACGTGAAGTTTTGTTTTAACTGGATGTATTTGGCATTGATGCCCGTAACTCCCACCGGGGCGAGCAAATAACTATGTGGCCCATCGCCTTGTGCAAACACGGATTGAGCTGTTAGAATGAAAATAAATGTCAGTAGGGTTCTACGCATCAGAGAATTATTAATGATTTTTTTTGATGAAACAATGTTCTAAGAAAATCAAACGGCTGTATAGATTGGGAAAACTAATCAAGTGTAAAGATATACAACAATGGTATTGCAATTGCCACCTTGATTTTTTCGTCAAAAAGATCTTGGCGGTGAGTGGTATGGGGTTTACTGACAAAGACCCCATACCCTTCTTGGCCGCTTAATTAAAAAACAATTTCCACAAATGAAACAATTGAAATCGGCAAAGTGATTTTTACGACTTCGTGTTCCTGAACTTGTGCTATACTATTTCCTCGGATTTAATACTTCACTATCCGCATCGTCTTCACCGTAGCACCCTGCTTCACTTCCACCTGATACATGCCGGTAGCGAGATCGTTTCCAAAAACAAGGTTTTGATTTGGAGTTGGAGTTGTGGTTGTAGTTGTAGTTGTAGTCATGGTGCCTACTGAACGTCCTTGAAGATCATAGATGCTCACATGTACCCGCTGGTCATCTTTGCTAGTCACCTGCAAATTGAAAGACGAATTGCTTGGATTTGGGAAGGCGCTGACAGAAATGGCAGCATTTTCTAGGCTGTCGCTTGAAATACGGTAGCTGTTGTTATTGGCAATCGAATAAACAAATGCGCCATCGTTACCGCGCCGCCATCCGTGCTTCTGAATATATTTCACCTACCTAATACGGAATTCCATCCGATGACATGAACGGTTCGGGCAGAAGAGGCAGCAATGTCCATTATGAAATTATCTTCAAGACCATCGATTGTCACTAAACTCCATGTATCACCTCCATCGTGGGTCACAGCAATTTCATTTAAAAAATTATAGAAATTGTTTTGATCATAGGTGGTTGCATAACAATTCCGAATGTCTGGTGCCGACATCTCATAAAGTCCTCTTTGAGCAGTAGGATTGCCACTGAATTCCGTCCGCCATTGTGCGTTCGCAGATGGGATGGATAACAACAAACAAGCTCATAACATCATTAATTAATGATGCTCATTTTTACGATTGTTTTTGGAATGATTAGGTGTTTATATTATTGAATATTAAAGATTAATCTTATTCTACCATTATTTTCACGCTTTTCACCTCGCTGCCTGACACCAACCTTAATTGATAGAGGCCTGCGGCATGATGACGGAGATCTATTGGAAATTCCTGCTCATTGGATGGCACTTCATGCGATTCGATCAATCGTCCGTCCATGGAATAGATTTCCAGTTTAGCATTCTCTTGCGATGCGGGTAAAATCATGGTGAACAGGCCATCATTTGGATTGGGATACACAAGGAGTTCTAAGTCCAAGTATTCCAATTCCGAACGCAGCAACTGGTTTGCCACAATAACCTTGGTGGCGCGCGAGCCGTTACCTCGACAATTGGATGCTACCACATTAAGCGTGCCGATGGTGAAGCCCGGTTGGGTCTGTAATGTGATGGTCCTGGTACCTTGTCCACTTACAATGGAGGCCAACGGACTGTTTACACTCCAAGTGTAGGTTGTAGCCCCTGCAAGGGCATTCACCGAATAATCACCATTGATTTCAGGTGCGGTAGGAGGGGTAATGGTCAGTTGACCGGCAGGAACGTTTCGTAGCCACTGAACCATGATGCTCTTTGACACACCGGCCCCACAATGATTCACCGGAGTCGCGGATATGGCACCTCCACGGAATTGACTGCCAAACTGAACGGTTATAGTGTTCGAGGTAGATGTTCCAGTAACACCAGCAGGCAATGTCCACAGATATGACGACGCACCTGTGACAGGGGAAATGCTATAGGTTGCTGTTGTATTCAAACAAGCTCCTGCGGGACCTTGAATATCGGTGGTAGCTACCGGTGGTCCTATTACCAGATGAATGTTGAAATCTATGCAATTGATCTTGATTCGGTAAGTACCGGAAGTATCGAAGGTATGACCGCTTACCGGCCAGGTGTACGGGTTGCATATCACCACAGTGGTATCTATCACCAATTGCTCGTTACAACTCACCAATATTGGACTGCTATTACCGTTCCACCATGTATAAACATGCAAGGCATGCATCGTGCAAGAAGTGGTGTCATAAATGACTACGGATGTATCTTCACAATAGGTTGTTCCATTGTATGACCAGGTGTAACAACCTGAAACAGGGGTTGGGTCTGTGCTGGATTTCACTTGGATTCCAACAGTATCTCTGATAATAGCACAACCGCAAAGGGTGTCAAGTGTTAAGAATGGATTTAAAGGACAGGCATCGCAGGCATCCGCTATGGTATCGCCATCTGTGTCGGCCTGATCGGGATTGAACACCAAAGGACAGTTGTCATACTGATCAAACCATGAATCGTTGTCCGAATCAATAACCGGCCCACTAACTCGGATGGTGCCACGTCCGGCATGCGCTCCTGCAATCTGGACCAAACCATTGGAGTTGCCCGTTGGATTCACATACGAACCACCGCCGCCGCCGCCGCCGCCCTCGTCACCGCCGCCGCCACCGCTGTAGCCGCCACCACCGCCGCCGCCACCATCATTATTGCCTCCAACATAACCACCCTCTCCTCCACCACCCCAACCACCATCGCCACCATTTCGGCCTGAATTACCGCCATAATTGCTGTTCAAATAGGCTACTCCGCCCGATGAAGCCAAATCATTAACCACATCATAATGAGATCCTCCATTACCGGAATAACCTCCACCACCTGCACCGCCTAAGGTTTGCGATCCTATCTGACCGCCGGAACCGTTGATACCGCCAGGAGCTGCTGCATTACCATTATCAGTGTTCCCCGACAATCCATCTGTGATGGTTCCTCCTTGAACTCCGTTGTTACTGGCGCCGGCACCGCCTCCGCCTCCTGCCATGATTAGCAACTGTTGTCCGTGCTGCAGCGCAACACTTGAAGCGCCGCCGCCGCCGCCGCCCGAAAAATTGTTGTTACCCGCTATTATCACACCATCACCACCCTGAGCCCCGGGAGACAAAATAAGTGTATCACCGGAAGTGAAATAGAAATGGGCTTTCATCATCGCGCCAAATCCTCCTGTGCGACTACCCGATCCACCCCCTTGAGCACCGTTGGCTTCGATGAGGTACCATCCTGTTGTGGGAACAACGTAGTGTTGGAATCCATATGGATAACCGGTGGAGGTTTCCCCTTTAAAGGTGAATAAACCCTCGCTGCAATCGGTAATGCCGTTTCCGTCAGTGTCCCAATCGGGCGTAGTACAGCCACATCCGGCGGATATACTTTTTTCAGGGTTACTAAGACAAGCATCACAAACATCCCCTACGCCATCTCCGTCAATTTCAGACTGGTTGGGATTAACAGTGGTCAGGCAATTGTCTGTAAGATCGGGAATGCTGTCACCGTCGGTATCTAACAATGGACCGGCAATGATTACCCGCCCGTCACCTTGGTTTAGGTTACTGAACTGTGGTAACACGGAATAGTTACCGGTCAGGTAAGAGGCCATGGTCTGATAATTCTCGTCATATCTACCCATTCCACCACCGTCACCACCTTCTCCGTCTCTTAACGGGATGCCATGAGCACCCCTTCCTTCTCGACCTCCACCCCAACCGCCAAATCCGGCGGATCCGCATTGTCCAGGGTTGTTTGGATTTGCAAGTGGTCGGTTATCATTGTACAGGTAATTTGTATAACCTCCACCACCATAATCAAAAATGCTGTTCTGAAAGTCGATACACTGCTCAGATTGGCCAACAACTGATTGTGTATCGACTGAGGCCATTCCCCCGCTACCGGCTGCAGCAAATAGTAGCGGTTCTACCAACCTATCGTTGTAACTGATGTAAACATTGTCAATTTCCAGCGTAGAACTTCCGGCATAGCTTTTTCCCGCAATTGCGTGCTTCCAGTCAGAAAAGTCTGCTTGGGCCCAACTTAATGCCTTTATTGTTTTAGTGAAGTTGTTTGGAGTTCCGTTTATGTTTAAGGTTAGATTCAAATCACCTATTTCATTGATCGACATTTCTACAAGGCAACTTCCCGGGCCATCTGCAACATTATTTATGGCGAAATAATCAAATAATAACGAACCGAAATAGAGGTCACATTCTATATACTGACCACCAATAGGAAGTACGACGCGTTTCCATACGAATCTCAATTGGGAACCGCTGCCAGTATTTGGCGCGATTGCATTTGATCCGAGACTATCTATATCAGGTGCGTAACTGTAACTAACAGCCCCCGCCGCCGAACCATACTGAATAGTGAATTGGACATTCATATTTCCAGACCGGTCACCAAGTGCTGGAATGATCATTGCACCGGAGTCGATAGAAGCAAACTGTATGGCACTGCCCGTATAAATGGCTGCGCCTGCGAGATTGGCTCCATTCAGACCTCCACTGAAGTCATTAGAGTAGGGGATACCTGCATTTGATTCTGTCAATTGCCTGACTACTCCCGAAGCACCACCGCCACCACCGCCGTTCCAATTGTTGTCAGAGATACATCGTGTACCGTCTCCGCCGCGCTGACCGGGCGATGCAATCAGGGTGTCTCCCTCGTTGAAATAATGATAGGTCTGCACTATAGCGCCATTGCTACCTGGATTACTCCCGGCAGCACCACCTTTCGCTCCCATGGCCTTGACCAGATAGAGTCCGTCGGCGGGGATGACGTATTTCTGGAAACCGAACTCCACGCCACTCCAGACAAATTGTCCTTCCTGGCAATCCGCCGTTCCATTTCCATCCTCATCGCGATCCGGAGTTGTACATCCGCATACACCAGGAAATGTCTTGAATTTGTTCTGGGGACATGCGTCACAGACATCGGCAGCTCCATCGCCATCGCTGTCCAACTGATCGGGATTATAGGTAAAGATGCAATTGTCCACGGCATCGAAGACGCCGTCCGTATCCGAATCGTTGTAAGGTCCGTCGATACTCACCAGGCCGGGTCCGAAATTGGCCCCCTGTTGCTGGGTAAGTCCGTTGGTATTAGCGGTACTGATAACATAGGAGCCGCCGCCACCGCCACCGTCACCGCCTTGCTCGGCGCCACCGCCACCGCTATATCCGCCGCCGCCACCGCCGCCGCCATCGATGTTATTAAAGATACCACTCAG
>JBEAXM010000143.1:0-2751 GCA_041159805.1 Bacteroidota bacterium | reverse complement strand
TTTGTAGTATCCGCGAACACCAGCTGAGTAATGGCCAAGGTCCTTGCGGCTTCCTCTTATTACGGATGCAGCAATGCTCCTTTCGCCATCGCAAGCAATTAGCAATCTGGTGCTAACCTTGTAAATCGAATTTCCATGCTGAATATCCAAAGCCAGCTTGCCTTCTGATCGGTTGATGTTTCGAAGCTCATGTCCTTCCCTGAATTCGGACTTGGATCGATCAATGTATCGGTGAAGAAAATGATCGAAAACCAATCTTTGGGAAACGAATCCTGAAGGGATTGAATCGTCCTTTGATTGAATCGTTTTAAAGGGAACATCAATGGTTTTTCCATTCGGTGCGGCAAACATGATTCCCTCACAAGCTTGAAAGTCGTTGGGCATGAGAGACATGCTTTTGCCACAATCCCCGTCTAGTTTTTTAAGCACCGATAGCACCTTGCCACTTAAGGCATCTCCACAAATTTTATCTCTAGGAAAAACCGCTTTGTCTATTAGCAAATGAGGCACGCCTGCGCGAGATAAAAAAGCGGAAGCCATGCTCCCCGCAGGACCTGCTCCTGAAATGACGATATCAAAAATCTCGTTAATAATGACAGATTTCTTTATCGAATTTTCTTTAGACGATCCATTTCAGATTGTGCGTCCTTCTTTTTCAAGTCTTCCCTTTTATCATACAGCTTTTTACCCTTGGCAAGGGCTATTTCCAACTTGGCATATCCTTTTGGTGTGATATATAGACTGACTGGAATAATGGAGTACCCTTTTTCCTTTACATTGTTTAGGAGTTTCTTCAATTCGTGTTTGTTCAATAGCAACTTCCGATCCCTTTTCGACAAATGGTTGTTGTAAGAGCCGTCTTGGTATTCGGCAATATGCATGCCTTTGACCCAAAGTTCCTCGCCGAGGAAAACGCAATAGGCATCCGACAAACTCGCTTGGGAGTTACGAATGGACTTGATCTCGGTTCCAGTCAATACCATTCCTGCCTCAAATGTGGCCTCTAGATGGTATTCGAACCCTGCTCTCCGGTTTTGAGCTATTTTTTGATTTGCTTTTTCCACGAACTATTGTGGATCAAATTTCGCAAAATAGATTGACGATGAGACTAAAAAAACCAACATTTGCAATATGCTGTACAAATGGCTCATCAAACCCTTCTTGTTTGCTTTTCAACCTGAGCGGGCTCATCATCTTGCTTTTGGAGCCTTGAAGGCGATGAAAAGGATTCCTGGCTTATTGAATCTGGTTCGAATCATAAACGCACCACCCAAGGACGCGCAAGTGAAAATAGCAGGAATCCGATTCCCGTCCAGGGTTGGTTTGGCAGCTGGGTTCGACAAAGACGCAAAGGCGGTTGAGCCGTTGTCTGCTCTCGGGTTCGGATTCATTGAAATTGGAACCGTTACACCTAAACCGCAGCAAGGAAATCCGATGCCTCGGTTGTTCCGGCTTCCTCACGATAAAGCCCTAATCAACAGGATGGGATTCAATAACGAAGGGATTGACGCGGTTGTGGCAAGACTCAAATCAATCAATCGAAAGGGGTTGGTTATTGGAGGTAATATCGGCAAGAACAAGGATACGCCGAATGAAAAAGCCGTTTCCGATTATTTGATTTGTATGAGGGCCCTGGTAGGTTTAGTCGACTACTTAGTTGTCAATATTTCATCCCCAAACACACCCGGATTACGGCAGTTACAAGACAAGGAGCCGCTAAGGAACCTGCTTGAGTCGGTGGTGTCCGAAAACCGCCAAAGTGCACATCCAGTTCCTTTATTCTTGAAAGTTGCGCCGGACATTACCTTTGAACAGGCCGATGATATCATAGAAATAGTTGTTCAGTCAGGTTTCAATGGTTTGATTGTTTCAAACACTACCATTTCGAGGGATGGCTTGGTTACTCCCAAGGAACGATTGGAGCAAATCGGTGCTGGTGGACTTTCGGGAAGCCCTCTGATGGATAGATCCACCGAGTTGCTCAGGTACTTTAAACAAAAATCACCTGATTCGTTGATTCTCATATCATCCGGAGGAATAATGAGCGTGGATGACGCTCGTGAGAAGTTCGAAGCAGGTGCAAGTTTGGTTCAGCTATATACAGGTTTTGTTTACCAAGGACCTGCCTTGGTCAGGGGAATCAACCACATGCCAAACACCCCCATCGGAACATAATTCGGCATCGTTTTTGCGTGCCCAAATCGTTAAATTTGCATAAAACCTATTAAACATGAAAAAAATATTGATTTTGACCATCGTTACCTCCATTTTCTGGTCCTGCGATAGTTCCATAGGACAACAAAGGAATTTTGGAGAGAAAGTTGATCCTTCCGGAGCCATACAAATGGCCGACCTTATGAAGCAGATGCAGTCCAAGGAATCATTAGCTGCCACTGTAGAGGGTAAGGTTTCTTCTGTATGTCAGGCAAAAGGTTGTTGGATGAAGATTGAAACCGGTGCCGGTGAATCCATACGAGTGACATTCAAGGATTATGGTTTTTTTGTCCCCAAGGACTTGTCAGGATCAACCATAATCATGAAAGGTGTTGCCTCTTACAATGTCACTTCCGTCGAAGAATTGCGCCATTACGCAGAGGATGCTAAAAAGAGCAAAGAGGAGATTGAAAAAATAACCGAACCTAAAAAGGAGTTGGTTTTTGAGGCAGAAGGTGTTCTTATAAAGTAATCCTCAACACCCTTTAGCTCCAAATGAGCACAAATCAAGTGCTGATAACGGAATGTCCCAGGGAC
>JBEAXM010000141.1:0-3581 GCA_041159805.1 Bacteroidota bacterium | reverse complement strand
TCATGATTTACAGGGCCTTCACCGGCAAGCGATCCGGTAGGTCGTTTGACTCAACGGACCGCAAGTTCTCATTGTTCACCATGATTTCTGCACACTTGCAGCTGGTAATCGGATTGGTTTTATACGTAATGAATGATACCGTCATGACGAGCCTGTCAAACATGGCATCTGTTATGAAAGACAGTGGTCTTCGCTTTTTGGTGGTAGAGCATATTTCCACCATGATCATCGGAATAGTTTTGATTACCATAGGCCATATCAAAGCAAAGAGGGCCACAACGGACGCCTCCAAGTTTCAATCGATTTTTGTGTTTTTCTTGATAGGATTGCTTCTGATCCTCAGCCGTATACCATGGCCATTTATGGAAGTTGGCCAAGGTAAGGGTTGGTTTTGAGTGTCATGGGTGATTGCTGCATGTTTCTGTGGTTTGATGTTTTCGAACCCAAACAGGTTAACGGAGGTTTATAATTAATGACTTTAGCGGTCAAGGCCGAGGAAAAGGTTGTATTGGTGGCTGTTTGTCGTCAAGGCCAATCGGATGCCCGAACACAGGAGTACCTCGATGAGTTGGAGTTCCTGGCTCATACGGCTGGGGCGGTTTCATTGAAGAGATTTGTTCAAAAACTCGAATACCCTGATCCACGAACCTATGTCGGTAAAGGGAAGCTTGAGGAGGTCGGTTTGTTCGTGAAGGCCAATGCGGTTTCAATCGTGATTTTTGATGACGAGCTCTCCCCCTCACAATTACGCAATTTGGAGAAGCCTTTAGGTTGTCGGGTGTTGGATAGAACCACACTCATATTGGACATCTTCGCAAGCAGGGCCAGGACCGCGCAGGCACGGACGCAGGTTGAGCTGGCCCAATATCAGTATTTGCTTCCTCGTTTGACAAGGATGTGGACTCACTTGGAGAAACAAAGAGGAGGGATCGGGATGCGTGGCCCCGGAGAAACGGAGATTGAAACGGACCGGCGAGTGATCCGCGACAAGCTCTCCAGACTCAAAGAGAAGTTGCGTGAGATTGACAAGCAGAACTTCACCCGAAGAAAATCGAGGGAGAACATGGTTCGTGTGGCGTTGGTGGGATATACCAATGTGGGAAAATCGACACTGATGAACCTGTTGAGCAAATCGGATGTCTTCGCCGAAAACAAACTTTTTGCAACCCTGGACACCACGGTTAGAAAAGTGGTTTATGAGAACATCCCCTTTTTATTGTCTGACACGGTAGGGTTCATCCGCAAGTTGCCACACAATCTGGTGGAATCCTTCAAAAGCACGTTGGACGAGGTGCGCGAGGCGGATATCTTATTGCATGTGGTGGATATATCGCATCCCCAGTTCGAGGATCAGATCGATGTGGTTAATCAAACGCTTGCTGATATTGGAGCAGCCGATAAGAAGGTGTTGATGGTATTCAACAAGATCGATGCTTATCGCTTCATTGCAAAGGATGAGGACGATTTAACCCCATCCACCAGGGAGAATATCAGCTTGGAGGAGTTACAGGGGTCTTGGATTGCCAAGGAAAACATCGACTCGGTTTTTGTCTCTGCAGCCAAGGGGATCAATATTGCGCAATTGCGTGAGAAACTCACAGCAATGGTACGAAAGCGACATCAGGTGTTATACCCTCAAAATAAAAACAGTGATGCTTGATGATGGACGAATGGGATAATTGATTTTATCTCCCCGTTCCGTCGATGTCAAGATAGTTTCACAGGTGGCTCCATGATTGAGCCACAGCTGTTGCAGGTTCGCAGATCCAAAGATGAATAATACTCCTCCATGGCGGCCTTCAACTCGGTTTCGATGTCTTTTAGTTCAAGGATTCCTTCGTGCATGAGGTGGTTGCATTTTTCGCAATACCATTGTAGTCGGTCCTTCATTCCGGGTCGGCGATGTACTTCCATGACCAGGCCTACCGTATTTGCTCCTCGTTGAGGAGAGTGTGGTGTGCGGGCAGGTAACAGGAAGATTTCGCCTTCCTTGATTTCAATGGTTCGAGGCTGCCCGTTTTCCTGGATTTTCACTTTAATGTCGCCTTCCAATTGATAAAAAAACTCTTCCGTTTCGTTGTAGTGGTAGTCTTTACGAGAATTCGGGCCACCAACCACCATGACTATGAAGTCCTGATCGGGCTTGTAAACGACCTTGTTTCCGACGGGGGGCTTCAGTAAATGACGGTTTTCGTCTATCCACTTTTTGAAATTGAAAGGAGGGGCAATTGACATGGGCTTGATAGTTTATTCTTGCCACAAAATAATGGAAAATTGCAAAACAGTTCAAACGGGCAACTTATTTATCTTTACCCCATGAATTTGTCATTAGCCAACAGGTGCGCCGTTGTGTGCGGTAGCACACAAGGCATCGGCCTTGCCGCTGCCCGCGAGCTGAGCTCGCTCGGCGCCGCCGTGACCTTGGTGGCTCGCAATGAACAATCACTGAAGAGTGTATTGAAGGAGCTTGTCCCAGCGGCCAATGGACAACATGGCTACATTGTTGCGGACTTCAATGATCCAGGCCAGCTGAAAAGCGCCTTGGATTCGTGGATTGACAAAGGAAATCAAGCACACATCCTGATCAACAACACCGGAGGGCCTGCAGGTGGTGCTATCATTGATGCGGACTTGTCGCACTTTGAGAACACGTTCCGCCAGCATCTTTTGTGTAATCATGTTTTGGCGCAATCGTTGTTGCCAGGCATGAAAAGCTCCGGCTATGGCAGGATCATCAACGTTATCTCCACATCTGTAAAGCAGCCATTGAAAGGGCTTGGCGTATCAAACACCATTCGTGCTGCCGTGGCAAACTGGGCCAAAACACTATCGGTTGAGGTGGCTCCTTTTGGTATCACGGTTAACAATGTGCTACCTGGTGCAACGGCCACCGGCAGGTTGTCTGCGCTGATGCAAGCCAAGTCGCAAAAAACCGGCCGGGAAGTATCCCAGTTGGAGCATGAAATGGTTTCGGAAATCCCCATGGGAAGATTCGCTCAACCGGAAGAGATTGCGTCCGCAATCGCATTTTTGGCATCACCGGCAGCATCGTACATTACCGGAATCAATGTTCCCGTCGATGGCGGCAGGACGGGCTGCTTATAAAAACCAAACTTCATAAAAAACAAAAAACCCCGACGGTACCATCGGGGTTTTTGAAATAGCCCTAAGGCTATTAAATTACTTTGCAGGAGCAGCAGCAGGAGCAGCAGCAGCAGCAGAATCTGTAGCAGCAGGAGCAGCAGCAGAATCAGTAACAGCAGGAGCTTCAACTGGAGCTTCAACTGGAGCTTCAGCAGCTACAGTAGTGGTGTCAGTAGTAGCTTCAGTAGAAGTTTCTCCACCACCGCAAGCTACGAATGCGAACATACTAGCAGCAGCTAGTACAGCAAATACTTTTTTCATTGTGTTGTTGGTTTTAGATTAAGTTTTGTGGCGCAAATATATAGCATTTAATCATATCGTAACCAACGGCTTAAAAATTTTTTTTTTGAGGGGTAACGAAAGCCGTCTGTGGCCCCAAATGGCTACCTTTGAGAACTTGTAAAAACATATTTAGTAGAACGTAAATAACTGAAAAT
>JBEAXM010000122.1:0-4620 GCA_041159805.1 Bacteroidota bacterium | reverse complement strand
GTATTGTAAGGTGAACGACACTATGGAGCAGTCATGCCCTTGGCGCGTGAGTTCCGTACACAAGGCCTCATTGAAGTTGGCAATGCCACCCCGGAGTGGATAAGCTGGGCCAAGAATAATGATTTTCAATCTATTGGAAATGATGGCTGTAAAAGTAGGCCAAGATGACTTTTCAAACAAGTACCTACTCCCTAATCATAATCGGCTGATCCCCTGTGCAATCTATAATGGAGGAGGGTTTGGTTTTACCGATTCCCCCGTTGATGACTAGGTCAACCTCTTTTTCGAACCGCTCATGAATTTCATAGGGGTCGTTCATGTACTCCAGAAATGAATCACCATCATCATGAAGGGAGGTGGAGGCAATGGGCCCTCCGAGCGCGATCAGTAATTGACGGGTGATTTCATGGTCGGGAACACGTATGCCTATGGTTTTACGGTTGTTGCGAAACAGTGTAGGTACGGTGCTGCTGGCATTCAATATGAATGTGAATGGTCCAGGAAGGTTTGCCTTGAGTAACTTAAAAACCTCGCGGTCAAATGGTTTGGTATAATCGGAAATATGTGAAAGGTCGTTCAAAAGGAATGAGAACTGGGCTTTTTGTGGTTTCACACCTTTGATGCGGCATAGTTTTTCAAATGCCTTGCTGTTAGAGATGTCGCACCCCATGGCATAAACAGAATCGGTCGGAAAAATGACCACACCTCCGTTTTGGAATACCTCAACCGCTTGGCGAATTTTTCTTGGCTCTGGATTGTCGGGATGTATGGTGATGATCAATGTAAAGTAGGGCTTTTGATAAACGCTATAAACAATTGATAAGCATTCGTATAAATAAAAGTGGGTAAGCTACTTATATCGCACCGCTACAACCATTTATCCTTGCTTCCTTCCGGACCTGGGGAGGTTCATGGGAGCTGGTCGTATAAGACTTACCCGACACAAAGGTACGAAGGCAAGGTGGGAGTTCCGTCTGTTGTGGGATGAATTTTAGCTTTCTGCTAATATTGGGTAATCGTTTGCCAAGCTGCCGGAATAAATTCGATAAGGTCGCCGGCATTCATGGCTTCAACACCAAGTTTTTCGGCCGACAAATCACCGGCTAGTCCGTGGAGGTAAGCGCCCAATATAGCCGCATCCTTTAGCTGATATCCCCTTGCATGAAGCCCTGTAATGAGACCGGTAAGCACATCTCCTGATCCGCCTTTGGCCATTCCTGCATTTCCAGTGGAGTTCACATATACCTTTCCCTCGGGTGTGGTAATCTTGGTATATGCACCCTTTAGGAGTATGATCCATTGGTGGGTTTTTGACATACTCTTCTGAAGCTCAAGCCGCTCAAAGTCGTTGTTGCATTTACCAAAAAGTCGTTCAAATTCACCCACATGGGGCGTCAAAAGCGATCCTTTGGGTATCATTTGAAACAAATCGTGATGTTGGCTCATCAGATTAAGCCCATCTGCGTCGATGATGACGGGCTTTTTCCATTTTAGAATCAGTGATTGAACTGTATTTAAGGCAGTTGTGTTTGTACCGATACCGGGGCCAATGCCTACGGCCGAGGCCTTTTCAGGTGGCATTATATCGGTACTTGATTCCTGGTACTGAATGGTCATGGCCTCGGGGCAAGCGGTTTGGAATATGGGATTCTCCTCTTTTGGAACAATGGCGGTAACCAATCCACAACCACTTCTTAAGCAAGACCTTACGGCTAAAATGCCAGCTCCGGCTTTGCCAATACCACCGGCCATCAACAAGGCATGACCGAAGTTTCCCTTGTGTCCGGTGCTTTCCCTTTCCTTCAAAAGCATCCTTATCGACTGCATATCAGACAAATGCATGTCAATTTCAGTTTCATTGAGTCCGCTTGCATCAAGGCCAATGTCCAAAACCTCCACCTTACCAAAAAAAGGTGCGTTTTCGGGCATCACAAGTGATGGCTTTAGGAATTGAAAGGTGATTGTTGTATTGCTTTTAATTATTTTATTATCAATTTTATTGATAGCTTCATTTGAAGTTAATCCCGAAGGCATATCGATACTTAATACAATGCAATCCGATGAGTTTATTAGATCAATGGCTGAAGCGACTAGGCCACGGATTTCTCCTTTGAATCCGATTCCGAAAATTGCATCAACAACCACATCATAATCTAGTGCCAGCGGAAGCTGTTCGGCATCTTGAATGATTTGAACGCGATCGGGAAAGCGGCTTATTAGTCGGTCCAGGTTTACCTTGCAATCATTTGATAAATAGTTTCTTGAATCCAATAAGAGTGCTTTGATTAACCAACCTTTTTCAGCCAGTTGTCGCGTGATGGCTAGGCCATCACCACCATTATTGCCTGGGCCACAAACCACCAGTATGCGTTGGTTGGGATTAAAACTCGATTCCATCCATTCAGCACATTTCCTGGCAGCCCTTTCCATCAAATCAATGGAGGAGATGGGTTCGTTTTGAATGGTAAACTCATCCAGAAAACGAATTTTATTTGAATTTAATATATTCATTATAAATTTAATATATTGAATATTTAAATTAAAACTTTAATTTCTTTGAAAACTGAATTCAGGTAAGTTTTGAGTTGTTGTCCATCGCCATGAACCGCCATTACGGTATGGGCTCCAGAAGATCGAATCAGGTTCAGTACCTCTTTCCAATCAGCATGATCACTCAACTTGATGTGGTGGTTGGATCGGATGAATGGTTTATGCCACCCAGTAGCGAACATGGTTACCATGCCTGGGGTACCTTGGAAACTGGAAAGGACTTTGGGTGGGACAACCAGATTAACGGGCTTTTGGGATTTAAGCTCATGACGGTCGTATGGGTGCCACGATCCCAAATCAAACCCATGCTTTTCGTACACCTTGTGAAAGGTCGCTGGCTCGGGGTGTACCATTGTTTTTCGGTGTGGAAAATGGGCGTTCAGCAGTCCGGTGATGCGTTGTGCTTTGCCCAAGCTGTACGCACCTACTATCCAATGGAACTGCTCAAATTCACGGAGCTTCTCCAATTCGCTTAACTCCTCCGGGTGGTCAAATGAGGGATCGGCAAAGGTGGTTTCGGTAATTAGCACATCGCATTGCCGTAATTGAAACGGCTCGCAGGAGGAATCGTGCCTGGTTTTAAAATCGCCTGTATAGCAGTACTTTACGCCATCGAACTCCATCAACGTTTGTGCCGACCCTAGCACATGCCCCGCAGCATGAAAGCTGATGGTTACTCCGTTGATAATGAATGGCTGATCGAATTGAATCAGGTTCATCTTGGATTTCAAACGCTCCCCGTATCGGGCCTCCATGATCGCAGCCGTACCTGGAGTACACCAAACCTCCTCATTTGAGGCGATAGCGTGGTCGGCATGGGCATGGGAAATGACGGCTTTTTCCACCTTGCGCTTTGGGTCAAGGTAAAACCCGCCTGGCCTGAAAAAAAGGCCGTTTGGAGATCGCTCAATCGGAAAATCAGGGTCTACCATTTTAAATGTGCTGCCCTAATTGTCGCAGTATTTTTATCAATGCAGGCATGACGAGTGTTTGGTCGTCGTTGTTTATCACAAAATCAGATCGGCTGATAAGCTCCTCCTGGTTTAACTGGTTTTCCATGATCCTCTCAATTTCTACCCCTGAGCGGTTGTCGCGTTGCTGAATGCGTTTGATTCGTAATTCCTTTGGCGCTACCACCGCCAATACCTTATCCACTTGTTGGTTGGCTCCACTTTCGAAGAGGATGGCGGCCTCCTTGAAAAGGATGGGTTGTTTGTGGTTTCGCTCCACCCAATTGGTGAACTCGGTTTTGACTGCAGGATGCAGAATGCCATTCAGCTTACCCAATTTTTGCTCGTCTTGAAAAACCTGCTTTGCAATAAAAGCCCGATCAACTGTGCCGTCGGCATGGTAACACTGCTCACCCAATAGGGCTATCACTTCAGACCGGACCTGTTGGTTATGCTCCAACAATTGACGGGATACTAGGTCTGCATCGAAAACCAGGTATCCCATGTTGCGCAAGCATTTGCACACCATCGACTTTCCGCTTCCAATGCCACCGGTAATGCCAACAATCATTATTCTTTGGTTTCTAGCAGGTATTCCACCCTTGGAGGGTCCACCCGGATACCTTGAACTTCCTTGGGGTGGGAGGTGATGATCACTTCCAGCGGAACATCTTTCATTAATTGACCCGCATTTACCTGGGCTTTGAAGGAACCTACATCGTAGCTGTTGTTGAAGCCCATTGGGTATTGGAAGGTGATCTTCACCTTGGAGGGTATCAGTTTCAGATTTCCACTTTGATTACCAGCTGCTTCAACGGGTACAATGATTGATTGCTCTGTGAACTCGGAAACCACCAAGTCCAACTGAACGGATTCGTGGGAAATGAGCACCCCTTTTGGCAGTTTGGAGGATATGCGTAAAGGAACCTCAAGGTTTGAAAATACATCCTGCTTGATGAATTTCTCAGTAAACACCGAATCAATTTTTGAAAGCACTTGTGGTGGGCCCGAAACCATTACACTGTCAGGAAAGATGGTGGCACCTGTTACGGATCCGAATCGGCTCCTGTATTTGATGTCAGTAACCAACCTGACCGGGATTTTTTTGGAGGTCTCATTC
>JBEAXM010000020.1:0-6040 GCA_041159805.1 Bacteroidota bacterium | reverse complement strand
CCATCGGTTGCCTTCGGTGCCTATGGCACATTCGGCGCAACGCTGGTGGTTACATCAAGTGCCGGTTGCACAGACACCATGCATCAGCCCAACCTGATAACCATCACACAGCCCACTCCTCCTGTAGTGAGTGTAAACAGCCAGAATGGTTGTATACCTTTCAATGCCTCTTTCACCAGCAATA
Organism: Bacteroidota bacterium; assembly: GCA_041159805.1. Classification (GTDB taxonomy): domain Bacteria; phylum Bacteroidota; class Bacteroidia; order AKYH767-A; family OLB10; genus JALRAP01. Next base: position 5,856 of record JBEAXM010000020.1, on the reverse strand, counting down.
CGGCGAATGCCGCTTCCTGGCTTTGGACTTTTGGAGATGGAAGCACTTCAACATCCCAGAACCCCAGTCACACGTATCAGCAAAGTGGCAGCTACGATGTAACCCTGACAGTGGTTACCGTTGATGGTTGCACGACTTCCGTTTCGTTACCATCCTATATCACTGTCAACGCTTCGCCTGTTGCCGCATTCACCTACTCAAACACAACTGGTTGTTCTCCGGTATCCGTTTCCTTTAACAATACGTCCACCGGAGCTGTAGGATACAGCTGGAGCTTTGGTGTGGGGTCCAACTCAACGGTGACTTCACCATCCGCACTTTACGGAACTTCAGGTAACTATACCGTAACACTAACCGCCACCTCGGCGAATGGCTGTACCGCCACTTCAAGTCAACAGGTTGCTGTAACCGCACACGACATCACGGCATTCTTTACAGGTAATCCCACCATGGGCTGTGCTCCTCTGCCAGTTAGCTTCACCGGATCCTCCAGTCCTTTGGCCACATCATGGAATTGGTCATTTGGCGATGGAGGCACATCAAACTTGCGCAATCCATCCCATACCTATACCGCCACTGGAAATTACAATGTGAGCTTGGTGGTTACATCCGCACAAGGTTGCAAAGACACCCTGGTGAAAAATGCATACATCAAAGTTGTCACCGATACGGTGCCCTATGTGGTACCTGACACCATGGTGGTTTGCTTACCTCCAGGCGCGGTAGGATTCACCGCTCCAAATACTGCCAATAACTGGTGGTCATGGAATTTCGGTGATGGGGGAACCTCTTCTGTAAGGAGTCCGGTTCATACCTATTCTGCTCCTGGTGTTTATACAGTCACCTTGCAAACCTCCATGCCCGGAGGATGCTCGCGTACTTACAATCCATTTGCAATTGTAAAAATAATCGAAGCGGATACGTTCCCGATCATTGCCATCACAGCAAGTCCATGTGGACCCTATACCGTTTCACTTGCAACAGGATCTCCCTCCGTGGGTTCGTATGTATGGGATTTTGGTGATGGCAACACCTCCACCTTGGCCAATCCTACACACACCTATGCCCAACCCGGTACGTATTTGATTTCGCTAGAGGTTACGGGCGTCAATGGTTGTGAGTCGGGCATGTCGACAGTTGTTACTTTCGGACACCCCAATCCCATTACCGTTTCCGACAACGATGCATGCACGGGAGATGTGATTCAATTTGGATTGAATCCGGCCTCTCAGTTTGTTTCGGCAGTTTGGAGTTTCGGTGATGGTCAAACATCGAACCAGCTACAGCCCACCCATACATATGCTTCAGCCGGCTTCTATCCAGTATCGGTTACGATTGTGGATTTGAACGGTTGCACTTACACGTATGATTATCCGACCTTGGTTTCCATAGGCGACCCCCGTCCATCCTTCACACTTGCACCACCCGTTGGATGCGTTCCTTTCAATGTGCAGATGACCAATACCTCCACAGGTGCTTCCTCATATTCATGGAACTTTGGTGCAGCCGGATCCTCTACTCAACAAGACCCTAGCGTTAGTTTCACCACGGCTGGAGTATATGACATCACCCTGAGTGCGACCATGGGCGGTTGTACCAGGAGTGTTACCCAAACCAATGCCGTTACTGCCAATCAGGCACAGGCATTTTTCAATTTCAATCCCACAACCGGATGTTTGCCAATGACGGTCAACTTCAACGATAACAGTGTGCAGCCCGTGTCTTGGTTCTGGCAATTCGGTGATGGAAGCACCTCCACCCAGCAAAACCCAACGCATACCTTCACTGCAGTGCCCACATCCAATGTCCGTTTGACCATCACCGATGTTAATGGATGTACAGCAACCAGGTCCAGGGCTAATGTCCAGCCGGTCATTCCCGTGATTCAATTCAGTGATTCGGTAGGTTGCCGGCCATTGATGGTGAATTTCAGCACTCCAACCACTGCCGCTTCCTATATCTGGGATTTCGGTGATGGAAGCACCTCCAACTTGCAAAACCCCAACCACCTGTACACATCAACCGGCACCTATACGGTTACCTTGAATTGTGTGTTGGCTTCCGGCTGTACTGCTACCACGGTTATGCCGGCTCTCATAGATGTGAATGCCCCAGAGAGTGAATTTTATTCACCAACAGCAGCTGTTTGCGCACCTTCGTTGGTCAATTTCGTGAATCAATCTGTTGGAGCCGTTTCATGGAAATGGGATTTCGGCGATGGAACCACTTCAACCAATGAGAATCCTGCACATATTTATCATTTGCCTGGTGTATATACGGTGACATTGATATCCTTCTCCGCTGAAGGTTGTTCAGACACGCTTGTAAAAGTGGATTATGTTACGGTTCCCGGTACATACTCCGAGTTCACCATGGCCAATTCGGTCAATTGCTTCAATACAGCGGTGCAGTTCGTGGATCTTTCGATTGGTGCCACCTCCTGGTTTTGGAATTTCGGTGATGGCTTCACTTCCACATTGCAAAACCCAACACATCTGTATCAGGATTCTGGAAGCTACACCGTTACTTTGATCACGTCCAACAACACCGGATGCAGTTCGTTCTTCACCTTACCGAACCCCATCACCATCTATCCTTTGCCACAAGCCATTGCTTCGGTGTCCACCACTTCAGGTTGCCATCCTCTAAATATCTCCTTTACAAATCAATCCTTGAATGCTTCCAGTTATCACTGGAGCTTCGGTAATGGAGATACATCCAATCTTTCACAGCCAGGCTATTCCTACAGCGCTCCGGGTTCATACCAGGTGCAGCTCATTGCATATACCAGCATGGGGTGTACAGACACTTTGGATCTGCCTGGACAGATTGTTGTGCATCCAACTCCCAATGCCACCTTCTCTACCAGCGGAAACATTGGATGCAATCCTCATCCAGTTACATTCACCAACAATTCAACATTCCTATCTGGTCCAACTTACAGCTGGAGCTTCGGCAACGGTTACGCATCTGCACAAGCTTCACCCATGCTGACCTATGCTGATTCGGGTAATTTCCAGGTTTCATTGGTGATTGTGAATCAGGAAGGTTGTTCTGATACGGCTGTTGCGAATGTCCTTGTGAATCTTACTCCGACTGCAAACGCCACCATGCAAAATACAACGGGTTGTGCTCCTGTTTCGGTTAGCTTTAACAACCTGTCGCTGAACGCGGATTCAATCATCTGGAACTTTGGTGACGGAATCACTTCCTCCGACCTGAACCCTCAGCATCAATATGCGGCAGGTAATTATAATCCATTCATTGTGGCCTTGTCAAATGAGGGTTGTCGTGACACGTTCATGCTTCCCGGTCAGGTGGTGGTTCATCCGGTTCCAACTGCAGCGTTCACGGCATCGCAAAATGCGGGTTGTCCAGGTACCACATTCACCATGCAGAACCAATCGCTCCCTGCAACTGGATTGGTTTACGCTTGGAATATCGCTGGAATTGCATCCTCGGCACCCAATCCATCCGTTATTTTGAACACCCCAGGCATTTATGATGCGTCTTTGATTGTAACAAATGCATTTGGTTGTTCTGATACGCTTGCGAACAACGCTTATATTGAAGTGTTTGACACGATTCCTCCTCCTGTTTCCCCTATCATGAGCGTAAGTGTGGTAAATGACCAGTCGGTTGAAATCACATGGCTGAATTCATCGGTATCCGACTTTGGGGCGTATAAGCTGTTCCGTAAGAACAATGACACTGGAGTTTACACACAAGTGTACAGCACTACAACCAATCCGGTTATTGGACCCGGTAGCGTTTCAACCTACATTGAGAATGGTTTGAACACCTTGGTAAATACCTACACCTACAAGGTTCAAACGGAAGACCAGTGTGCATATGCTTTACCGCTATCTGCATTGACCGCTCACACCACTGTTAACATCACAGCAACGGCCAACTCGAATAACATCCGTGTCGAGTGGACACCATATCAAGGTTGTTCAGTTGCAACCTATGAGTTGGATCGATTGGATTTAACTTCCGGTATCATTGAACATGTTGCCACATTGCCAGGCACGGTTACCTCATATGATGACCTGGATTTCCCTTGTCCGTTCCCATATTCCTATCGCGTTCGTGCCACTGATTTGTGTGGAAACACATATCATTCCTGGAGCGATACTTCAGCTGCCACTCCAGCTAATATCTTGGCTGGTCAGAAAGTGGATATTGTCCGTTCCACGGTTGTTGATGACATGGACGTGCAAACCGAATGGGCTCCACCCGCATTGCGTCCCGACCGGGTGAAGGAGTATAAGATCTTGCGTTCGGAAGGCAATACCAACTTTACGGAAGTTGCTCGTGTACCTGCAGGCACCCAGTTGTATCGTGATACAGACGTTGATGTACATAAAACCGAGTATTTCTACCGAATAGAAATCATCACCGACTGTGAATTGGTAGGGGAGATGAGCAATCAAAGCTCATCCATCTTCCTGCAGTCTGATTACGACTACAATAACTTCAAGTCAAAGTTGTGGTGGACCCCATACAGCCAGTGGGACACCGGTGTAGATTACTACGTAATTGAAAAGTTGAATGGTGCAGGTGTTTGGGAGGTCATCCGAACGGTTGACGGTAACACCTTGGATACCACGTTCGACGAATAGCAAAGTTCCATCCGTTTAATTAATACAGTTTCCATCCATCCATCAGTTGGAAGAGCCGCTACCTGAAAAGGTTTGCGGCTTTTCTTTTTTAATTGGAGGATATGGTTGTGGATATGATTGCCATTGCGATGATGAGGCAGAAACCACCTGTATCCAATCTGCTTTTTGAAAAAGAATGACCAAGCAAGGTTTTTGGATTTTTTCCAATTCCTTATTTCACCACTAAAATGGATCGCTTCTCTATTCTGCTGCCCGATTGAAATAGTAATGAATACAGCCCTGCTGGGAGGTGCGAGATGTTGATCTCGTTGGACTCCTCATCCCATTTTGTTCTTAAAACCAGAGCTCCTGTATGGTTGAAAACACTAATATCGCCATCGGGAGCATTGATTTGAAACACGCCAGTGCTGGGGTTTGGTTGGATGGTAAATGGTTTTTCCTTTTGTTCTTCTTCAAACTTTAACACAGCAGTGCTCCTTGGTAGGCACGGAACGCTTACGCGGATATTGTTAGATGTATCAGGGCACTGACCTGCATTTGTTGCCAGGCAATAGTATGTTCCTGCCGTTTTTACATTCAACGTGCTGTTGATGGCTCCTGTTATTGGACTTGACCCTTTAAACCATTGGTATGTGGACATCCCTGCTGTGGCAGTTAATAACACGCTATCACCTTTGCAAAAAGAAGTTGAACCAGAGGCAAGAATATTTACAACCGGATTGCTGTAAACTTGAAGCGATATCAAAATGATACTGTCGCATCCCACCGAATTAACTAGGGTGTCGGCATAAAAGCCACTGGTGTTAAGAGTTGGGCTTCCACTCGGACACACATATGGTCCACATGATGTGGCCGAAATGCTATCGTAAGTCACAGGGCAGTTGCTCATTTTCAAAAGAAAAGGCTTGCGCGTGGTGCCTATCAAATTATAGGAGCCGAATTTTTGTGCGCCTTTATAATGCCCAGCGAGGAAAATCTTGTCTGCTGCCGCAGAAAGTGTGATGGCTGTTGGCATATTTTCCGGGTTCACGGTGTAGGGCTCAGGATATCCAACTGAAATGAGATCACCATTGGCATTGAACTTTTTGGTTACTATCATCTTGTTTGAATTGGCCCATAGATGCTCATAGGCATGGCTGATATAGCTGTTGCCCGATGAATCGGTAACCATCGCATAGTTGCCCATGTTTGACTTGTTTCGTTGAATGAAATTGCTCCACAGCAGTGTGCC
>JBEAXM010000208.1:0-8812 GCA_041159805.1 Bacteroidota bacterium | reverse complement strand
GTTCCTGCCCATGAAGAGGTAATCATCCGATTCGAAACAGAAGATGAAGCCGAATACCAACTAGACCTGTATGACATCAAAGGAAAATTGGTGAAATCAAGGACTGAGATGTCGATTCCAGGAAAGAACCTGATGGTGATGGATGTGCGCAACATGCAAAGTGGTATTTACATGATGCGTATCACCGGCAGCAATGGCCACAAAGGCACCGCCAGGGTTATAGTAGAGTAACTGAAACTGAAATACAAGTAAAAATGCAAAAAGGGCTGACGATTATCGTCAGCCCTTTTTGATTGAATGATAAAATCGACTATCAGTCTTTAGCGAAATACATACGGGTAATGAAAATCCCGTTTCCATCATCCTTTCCGGCATCTGACTCTACACCACTTGTGATGTGAAGCAGTTTCCAACCAGACTTAACCATTTCGTTCATTTTGGCGGCGATGATGGCATCGTTTGCGGCAATGTTACCGAAATTGATACCGGCCAACGAGAAGAAGTTGAGGAGCTTGGTTTCCTTCAGGTTTTCACCTTCTTTCTTCAAATCTCCGCGCTTCACATCACCTTGCTTGGATTTGCCCTCTTCGCGTTCGGTGGTGATTGCAGCGATGTCAATGGCACCTTGGTTTTCAACCAAACGGGAGCGGCCAACACCTCCGGGTACAATCGACTCAACGATGGTGATCACTTTGAATTCCTGTGCAATCGACATGGAAGCCGCGGCACAAAAAGTTAACATGGTAAGCAGTACTTTTTTCATGGTGTTTTTTTTTGGAAATTTTTAGATTTTAATAATTGATTATGACTCAAATGTAGGAAAATGTTAAATGATGAAACCGTTGAGGAAAAATCAGATCCATCTACAGAGATCATTGACCTTCTCATTTTCAGCCCCTTGGGTAGAGTTTTATAAATATTAACTTTACATTTTGTTTACAAATGATCATAGGAATCGGTATCGACTTAGTAGAGGTTGCCAGAATTGAAAAACTCATTTTGGGAACCGATGGATTTCTGGAGCGCGTGTTCTCGAAAGATGAAATTGCATATTGCGAAAAAAAGAAAAACCGATTCGAGGGGTATGCTGCACGATTTGCGGCTAAAGAAGCATTTGCAAAAGCAACGGGACTTGGGATCTTCGGTGGAGTCCCCATGAATGGAATTTATGTGAACAACCTATCGAATGGTAGTCCGGAACTACATTTCACGGAGCAGGCTAAAGCCGCTTTGCTGCATCTTGGAAACATCAAAATCCACCTTTCCATGTCGCATACAAGCGAACTGGCCACCGCAATGGTGGTCATTGAAAAATTGTAGTATTTGATTGACAGCAGACTTACTTGGTAAAAACTTCAGGTTTATATTGCTGTATATCAATTATATAAACATAACCAAAAAGGTAAGGTCAACTAATCGTTAAATCACTCAAGCTATTGATTTACAAGCAACGTTTTTCGTAATTATGCGGTAAAGGCAGAACCCACCTGCTCTAACTATTGACGACAACCTAACTACGTAAGCTCAAGGGGTTTATGATTTTTTTTAATTACTTTTCGAAAAGTATAAACAGAGGTTTTTTTAGGACTTCTGGCAAGTTCGTCCCTTTGCTCCCAAAAGCGGCTTGTTTAGTTCTTTTCATTTTACTTGCCACTTCCGTTCAAGCCCAAGTGTTGGATGCACTTCCAACCTCCTACTCGGCTTATGGTTTACGCACCCTACGAACTGCACATGCATCGTCATTCACACCACCTGCCTATCCTGCTGTTGCCGGATCTTCATACATACCGATAACTGTCAATGGTGCAGCCATCAGAGTGCGAAGAAGTTCGGATGATGCGCTCCAGGACATAGGTTTGCTTGCCAACGGACAATTGGATCAGCCATTTTTACTGAACTTCATTGGTGGTCCGAATTTCATCACCTTCTCCGAGGACCTCACATCCTCTACATGGAGTAAGGTTGGAGGCACCATCAGTGCCAATTCACAATTCGCACCAAACGGCTCCAATACGGCCGATGTGTTTTTTGAGACGGCACCCAGTAATGAACATTTCGTAGACTTTAACTACGTTACCCCTTCCCCATCTTCGGGATACATTTTCAGTGCATGGATTAAGCCCATTAACCATGTGAACCGGCAATTCGTCATGCGCGGAGTTTTTGTGAACGGTATGCATAGCGCTTTCGTGGTGATGGATCTGAACACGGGCACCATCATTTCGAACAACGGTGGGTTGTGGAGTAATGTAACCATCACTCCCGCCGCTAATGGTTTTTTCCTGGTTAGGGGAACCTACACCACACCAACCACCATCCCAGCACTGAATGACCTTATTTTCCGTCTGCAGCATTTTGAAGCCAATCCGCAAGCCAACATTTATGCGGGTACAACAACCATCGGTACCGCCATTTGGGGATGTCAGCTACAACCTGGTCCCAATGCCCTTGGCTACACGCCCACGACTAACACCCCACAGTTGACCATACCAGACGGATTCGTTCAAACATGGTACGACCAATCGGGATCCAATCGGCACCTATCGCAAACCAACCTCAGTAATCAACCGTTGATCGTGAGCCAAGGTATATTGCAAACCTCCCAAAACGGCAAACCCACAGTGGTATTCCATGGAAACGGAGGATATGTAACATCCACATTTCTCACCAACACTTCCGGATCGTTCAGTGCAACCAATTCCACACTCAACATGGTTGCAAGATGGAACAGCATCATGGGCGCTGGAAATTCGGACATGCCGTTCGGTGTTGGAGTGATCAATGATGTTCGAAGGGGAAGGAATTTTCTAAGATCGGGAAACATGCAATTGGCATTCAACGGCAACTCAAACAATATCGCATCCACCAATATCCTTGTCGACACCACAGGCAATCATCGTATTTTTTCGGCAAACCAGAACGGAACAGCGTTGATCCTTTCGGAAGACGGGATTGAAAACAGCTTGTTATTACCAGCCACAGTACTTACCCCTTGCGTTGGAATTGGCATGGGGCAGTCCAACAATCCAACATCCACAGCGGACAACTTCACATCCATCTCCATATCAGAGGGAATTGTTTTCCCCGCATCGCTGACAGCCAATGAAAGCAGGATTCTGAATTGCGACCAAAGTTTATACTTTGGAATCAATACGAATTTACCAGGCCTAGGTGTTTACATCTCAGCGGTTCCTGTAGCAAACTCCTGCCAACTGGCATCCGAACAGGTTTATTGGAATAGCTCAACACTGTCCAAGGTCACCAACACGAATGGCGATCTGGTGAAAACAACCACATCGGCATGGGACGGCGGAGGTGCATCCATGAACTTGGTGCATGATAACGGTTACCTTCAATTCAGGGCCGTTGAAACCAACCGTTCACGTATCATAGGTTTGAATCAAACCTTCACCGGCTACTCGAACTTGAATGTGCAATATGGCATTTGGCTTCAAAACAACAGTCAGATCGGCATTTATGAGTCTGGAACCCTGATTGGAAACGCCTTTGGTACATATGCTGCAAACGACACTTTCAAAGTGGCTGTGGAATCAGGTGTGATCAAATACTACCGAAATGGACGATTATTTCACACCAGCACATCAACACCTCCGGTGCTACCATTGTTGGCAGTAGCCACCTTACAGGATATCGGAGCAACAGCCACTCAAGTCCGGATTGTCAACCTGACCAATGGAACCTTCAATGCATTTCCTTTGAATGCAGGTGCCAACGCCGTTTACCAATGGAAACGAAATGGCATCAACATTGGAACAAGCACGAACACCCCTTCACCCTTTCCAATCAACCAGAACGACTCGATCCGTTGTGAGCTCACCCTCAGTGATTGCTCAACAGGAATCATCTCTTCGAACAGCATTCAAATACTCAATGTAACCCAAAACCCATCCACCGAGTTTTTCATCACCAGCGGAACCGATACTTCATCATGCAAATTGGCAAGGGAACAAGTAAGATGGAAATTCACCAACCTCAACAATGCTGCGAGACTTGTAACAACAAACAACAATGCCAGCAAGATCACAACCAACGGCTGGGATGCCTCTGCCCTATCCAACAACCTTGTTCATGCCGGTGGCTACATGGAGTTCACCATCCCACAAAACAATCGAACGGTTGCAGTTGGTCTGACTCCTAGCTATACCGGCCCATCCTTCGCCAACATTCCCTATGCCGTGTACCTTAACAGTTCGGGCGTGTTGCAGGTGTTTGAATCAGGAATATCACGAGGGGTTTTCGGAAATTATGTAGCCAACGATGTTTTCAGAATAAGCTGGGTCGGCAATGAAATCAGGTATTATAAAAACCAAATCCTGTTTTACACCAGCACGATTGCGCCAACAGGTCCCATGTCTGTACAAGCGGCCTTGAATGAAATCGGAGCTGCAGCTAACAATGTGCATGTTGCAAATCCATCCACTGGGATATTCACTGCAAGTGTAATCAATGGTAACGGCACCTTTAACTTCAGTTGGGTATTGAATGGCACAACCGTTCAATCAGGTCCTTCCAACACCTATTCCAATCCAAACATTTCAGCAGGCAGCCAACTTGTTTGCAACCTGGCATACAACGGTTGTTTTTCGGGACCACTTGTTTCAAATACCATCACCATTGAAAATAAGCAGCAAGATCCCGACCTGAAACTCTGGATCAGTGCGATAAAAAACCCCAATGGTTGTTTCAAAGCAAATGAACAAGTGGTATGGCGTCACTTGGGTCTCGAAAACCGTGAACGGACAATGTTGACCGGCAACTCGGTTACAAAAACCACCATTGCGGGTTGGAATGCAGCAGCGATGTCACACAACACGATCCAGAACCAGGGATATGTTGAATTCACCGCTACAGAAACAAACAAGTCGAGAATAGGTGGTCTGCAAAACGGTTATGCCGGAAACAACTACACAAATGTTCAATATGGACTTAATCTTCGTAACAACGCCACAATAGAAATTTTTGAGAATGGTATTTCCAGGGGCGCATTCGGAAATTATGCAGCGGGGGATACCATACGGATTGGTGTGGAAAACAACATTGTGAGATATTACAGGAACGGTTACCTGCTTTACAGCAGTGGTGTAGCTCCTCCTGCATCCATGCAATTCATTGCCGTGTTGAATGAAATAGGCGCCACCATCACCAATGCAAGAGTATTGAATTTCACCAATGGCGATTTTGAAGTCAACTCATTAAACAGTGGCAATTCGACATACCAATGGCACCGCAATGGAATCGGAACAGGTGTTACAACGACCACCTACTCCAATTCCTCTTTGTTAACCGGAGATGTCATCACCTGTCCGATGACCTTGACCGGATGCCTAAACAACACCATTCAATCGAACACCATCACCATCCTTGATCCGCTTCCTCCCCCATCATTGGGATTCCATATTCAGGTCAATGCAAATTCGTCTGGTTGTCTCCTTGGTGGAGAAGAAGTAAGATGGCGCATCAATAGCCAGGACAATGCTGCCCGATTGATTGTAAACAACAACAACCTACGCAAAACATCACTTGCAGGATGGAATGCAGCTTCGATGGGTTTCAATTCGGTCCCGAACAACTCTTACATGGAGTTCATCGCATCCGAAACCAACACCAACCGTGTGGCAGGGCTGAGCGACTATTATTACGGAACTGGCATTTCTGCTGTACAATATGGAATTTACCTAGTAAACAATGCCACTTTTGCCGTTTATGAATCCGGGAACAGTAGAGGCACTTTTGGGAACTACGCTGCTGGAGACACATTTGCCGTTTCCCTGGAATCAAATGTCGTACATTACTACAAAAACGGAATCAAATTTTACACCAGCTTGGTATTACCTACAGGCGGTTTGTATCCAAAAGCGGTGCTCAATGAAATCAATGCAACCATCACGGATGCGGTGATTTGGAAAAGGACTACAGGAAGTTACTCCGCAGTTGTATCAAACGGAACACCAGGTTTCACACTTAATTGGCAATTTAACAACGCACCTACTGGAGTTACAACATCGGGCTACACCAATAGTGCTGTTGTACCAGGTGACACCATAAATTGCATACTGAATCCTACTGGTTGCTTGTCCCTGCAATTGCAATCAAACAAGATTCGGTTCAGGATTCTTGAACCCAACCGTTCACTTGGATTTTTCATCGAAGGGGTTTTCAACCAGTCGGGATGTGCGATAGCAGCTGAAAATGTGGTTTGGAAATTCACGCGATTTGCAGATGAACAGCGAACTCAGCGCAATGGAAACTCCATTTCCAAGATTTTCTCTGCAGGATGGGACATGGGGGCGGCGTCCTATAATACGGTCAAAAATGGCGGATACCTGCAATTCACCGCCTCGGAGACAACAACGGCTCGAATGGCGGGGCTGAGCGCCACCTATGGTGCTTCAGGGTATGCCAGCATCCAATATGCTTTTTATCTACAGGCAGGAGGAGTTGTAGGAATCTACGAGTCCGGGGCTAACAGAGGCAATTTTGGCACCTATGTCAGCGGGGATCAATTTCGTGTCCAATCAGAGGGCGGACAGGTCCGTTACTACAAAAATGGAACCCTACTTTACACCAGCTTGGTTTCGCCAAGCATGCCCATGCTAGCACATGTGGCTTTAAACAACATCGGCTCAACCATCACCAATGCCAAAATATTCAACTCCAATGCAGGTACTTTCCAGGCAGTATCCTACCAATCATCCTTGAACCCGATATACACGTGGAAACTCAATGGAGCCACTGTCCAAACCGGATTAAATGACACTTACACCAATACCACCCTTGCTGCAAATGACACCATAAGTTGTGTGATGAATCTCAATGGTTGCCTTTCGGCATACAACTATAACTCAAACATAATCGAAAACATTGCAGCACCCCAACAGACACCTGATTTCTGCATTCTAGGTACCGCATCCAACCTGAACTGCAGTATGGCGCGTGAGGATGTGAAATGGAAGCTCAGTGACCTTACGGCCAACATGAGTGCCTACAACATGAACAACGTAGAGAAGATATCAGGCACAGCAGCATGGAATGGCGGTGCATCATCATGGAACGCTGTGGAAAACAACGGATTTTTCGAATTCACCGCTCAGGGTACAAATAAGCTGCGCATGGCCGGACTGAGCACAACCAATACAAATGCCTTAAATACCACCATACAATTCGCCTTCCAGCTATTAGCCGATGGCACTTTCGCTGTTATAGAGTCGGGCACGCTCAGAGGAAATTACGGACCCTTCAGCAGCGGAGACATATTCAAAATCGCTGTGGTTTCGAATGTTGTCAAATACTACAGAAATAATTCACTCGTATATATAAGCACATTAATACCAGTGCTTCCATTAGTAGTGGATGTATCGATTTTCGATTTGAATGGAACCATTACAAATGCTACCGTAACCAACCCAAACAATGGAACATTTTACGCCAATGTCATCGGTGCGGGAACCTATAAATGGGAGCTCAATGGGGTTGTGGTTCAAAACAGCTCCTCATACACCTACACAAACAATAGCTTGTCCAACAACGACACGATTGTTTGTGTGCTTACCACCAATCTACCCGGATGCAGCACACAAGTTGTCAAATCAAACAAAATCGTCTACCAGTTCGTGCAACCCGCCGGTTCCGAATTCTATATTCAACCAGCCAACAACGGTGGGCAATGTTACAGGAGTCTGGAACAAGTCAAATGGCGTTCCAACAGCATCACAAACAACGCGATGAACCTGATCGGGTTCAACGAATTGGTGAAAGTGCAATACAATGCAAACTGGAATGCCGGTGCCGCATCATGGAACCAGGTATACAACAATGGTTATTTTGAATTCACAGCATTGGAAACCAACAAGGGACGAGCCGCGGGATTAAGTGTCAATAACTCGTCGGGTAACTTCTCCTCCATACAATTCAACATCTACCTGGTGAGTAATGGAACATTCAATGTTTACGAAAGCAATTTGAACCGTGGATCATTTGGAAGTTATGCAACGGGGGATGTGTTCAGAATCGCAGTTGAAAACAATGTCATCAGGTACTACCGAAACGGCGTTCCCTTTTACACAAGCCAGATTACCCCAGCCCTTCCATTGATTGCAGATGCTTCGTTTTATGACGTGGGCGCGACCATTCGTAACCCTAAAATATCCAATTTCCACAACGGCAGCTTCACCGCTACCCCAATAAACAGTGGATCATCACCAAGCTATGTCTGGAAAATCAACCAAAGCATAGTGCAAAGCGGTGCGTCAAACACATATACAAACAGCTCGCTTAATGTTGGTGATACAGTGACGTGTTTGATGACAACGTCCAACACATCATGTTTGCCTTTCCAAGTAGCAACGGATACCATCATCATCCAATCAACCACACCGGCCACCTTCGATCTGTCCATTGTATCAGGCACTGATTCAGCAACCTGCTCGCGCGTTACCGAGCCAATTCAATGGAAAAAATCGGATTTGACAAATGACATGGTGATCACCGGACCAGGTGGAATCCGTAGAATCACCGGTGCAGCTTGGGATGGTGGAGGGGCATCATGGAACATGGTGCACAACAACGGATACTTTGAATTCACCGCAACCGAAGTGAACAAAGCCCGGATGATTGGTTTAAGTACCACCAACACAGGAAGCGGATTCACTGGCATACCATTCGCGATTTACTTGAAGTCAAATGCCCAGTATGAGATTCGACAGCTGGGTGCGGCAATCAACGTGGCTATTCCGGCTTACGCAACAGGTGACATTTTCAGGATTTCAGTAGACAATATGGTCGTTCGCTATTA
>JBEAXM010000170.1:0-8343 GCA_041159805.1 Bacteroidota bacterium | reverse complement strand
GTCACCAACCGGAAATACATCAGGCCGTTGCAATGCGAACATCATCACCATTTGAGCCGACCATACACCGATACCCTTGATGGCAGTCAATTTTTGAATCAATTCATCATCATCCAGCTTGACCATGTTTTTGAATTCGAGCTCTCCGCGCAAAGCGTGTTCCGCTACGCTGATTACATAGGACGATTTCTGACCAGACAAACCCACCAATCGAAGTTGATCACTGGAGAGCTTAAGCACTTTTGAGGGCTCAGGATTCCTGTTTGGAAACAAATCCAAAAAGCGGTTGTGGATAGTGGCTGCGGCCTTTACCGAAAGCTGCTGCCCCGTTACCGAGCGCAATAACGATCCGTAAATATCACGCCGTCGTCTTTCTGGCTTGAAAATCCCGGTTGCGCTGATGATTTTCTTCATCACCACATCCTGCTTCAGGATTTTGTACGCCGATTCGTAATCGTAACTCATGATTAGAGATTGCGGATCCTCAATTCCTTTGGGTATGAGTTGTTGAATCGATTGCCAACGCCTTTCATCCAACCCAACGGATTTCCCTGGTAGGTTGCCAGGCACCAACCATTTTTACGGATGCTGTTCGGCAATGCCTCTCCTCGAAGATATTTCAATGCATTTTCCAAGGAAAGATCCACCTTTTCCAGTGCCTCAGAATGACCGACGAACATTGCCAACTCCTGCGAGGGAATCAACGCATCACCCGAAAGGGAACCCAAACAAACACCTGCCTTACGCACATACAATTGAGAACGCAACAATGAAATCTCGTCATCCATCATCTTGGGAATCGCAAACAACAAATTGTTGTTGGATTCAAAAACGAAATCGTCCTCTGCTTTCAACCAATGAGCGCCATCCTTGAAATGAAGGTGCTTGTGTTTTGTTTTTTTGAATGATACCTGTTCATTTTCACTCATTCGCTTCCGCATTGCCGCCATGAAAAAACCCTCTCCCTTTAAACGATGCGGATACATCTGAAGTCCATACCTGGTTTGAGTAGCCCCATGTATTGGCTCCAATTCCAATGGTTCCATTTGCCCCAATTGCATCAGGTTGCGACACACTTCATCGTTTTCCGCCTCATTGTAGGTGCAGGTGCTGTATATCAACAATCCGTTTGGCTTCAATGCAGGTAGCACATCCTCAAGGATTTTTTTCTGCCTAATGCTGCACATAACGGTAGCCGATTCACTCCACTCGTTGACCGCATCATGGTTTTTACGAAACAACCCCTCTCCACTACAAGGTGCGTCCACCAGTATCACATCGAAATGGTATTTGAGCGAAGCAAAATCCATGGGCTCATTTTGCGTGACTACCACATTATCCGATCCCCACTTGGTCAAATTATCCCGTAAGATGGCGTTTCGTTGCGAGACCGGCTCATTACTCACCAACAAACTTCCAGGAGGTAGCAGCGATAACAGGTGTGTGGATTTCCCACCGGGGGCACCACACAGATCCAAGACTTTGAGTGGGCTGTTTTGTGGTGCGTACTTGCTGAAAGCCATTTCGATGAACATGGAAGAGGCCTCCTGCACATAGTAACAGCCAGCATGGAATAACGGATCCAATGTAAATGAAATGCGACTCTTCAGATATAACCCGTTTGCACACCATGGCACCGGCTCTGTATCATCAAACGCGCTAAAGGGCTTCCCCGGGTTGACGCGTATCGAAACAGGTATATCGGCCTCGTAGGAATCAACAAAATACTGCAGATCCGTCCCCAGTTGCTCCGACATGCGCTGCATGAATATGGCTGGTAAGCTTAACATGGTTTGTAAAATTAAGTAGAATTGACCTGCGTCAGGTATGGCTTGGGGCAATTCCTTTAACTTAGCGACCATGTCATCATCAGGATCCGTAACCCCCTCAGGTCTCACCAGCGAACAGGTCCAGGAAAGCCGGAAGCGATTTGGCGCAAACATTCGAAGCAAAGGGGTGCCAGCGGGAATACGTATTTTCCTCGGCGTTTTGTCGGAGCCCATGCTGCTGCTATTGGTGGTGGCATGTATCAGCTATTTCATTTTAGGAAGTCCTGATGAGGGATATATCATGGCAGGAGCGATTTTGTTTGTAGCTGGCATCTCCATCTTCCAACAATACAGGAGCGAGCATGCCCTTCGCGAGCTGGGACGATTGACCGCGCATCCCGTAAAGGTGATCCGGAATGGAACCGTTGTGACCATACCCTCTGCGGAGCTGGTTTGCGGTGATGTGATGATGGTTGCCGAAGGAGAAAAAATAAATGCGGATGGAACCATCCTGGAGCTGAATGACCTTTCGGTGGATGAGTCAATCCTGACTGGCGAATCGCTGCCGGTGGAGGACAAGTCCATAGGCCAAACGATTTTCGCAGGATCAACCATTGTGAAGGGCATGGCAACTGCGCAAGTGGAAAAGGTTGGCGATGCTACACGATTGGGGGGGATGGGTATATTGATGGAACAAACCATACGGGGCAAAACACTATTGGAAAAACAAGTGGCAGGATTTGTACGAACCATGGCGTTTTTCGGTGCCACCGCCTTTGTTTTCGTGTGGTTGATGAACTATCTCGACTCCGGAAATATATTGGATAGCTTGATGCATGGGCTAACCCTGGCCATGGCGGTGCTTCCGGAGGAAATTCCCGTAGCACTTGCTACCTTCATGGCATTGGGCGCCTACCGGATGGCGAAGAATAACGTGCTCGCCCGTCATCCGCAAACCGTGGAGGCCTTGGGCTCGGCAACCGTGATCTGCCTCGATAAAACTGGCACCATCACGGAAAACAAAATGGAGACGTCCGGATTGTTTACTGTTGAAAACGCATCATCTTGGACAGCTGGCGACGGCAACCCCAACGACACATTCAAACACCTGGTTCATTTGGCAACAATGGCCTGTGAGCTGGAGCCATTTGACCCCATGGAAAAGGCGATCCGATCATCCTATGAAAGATGGTATGGACCCCTGCCTTCAACCCGAATGATGCGTGAATATCCGCTTTCGGGACAACCACCCATGATGACCCATGTACATCAATGGACCGATGGCTATTGCACCATTGCGGTGAAAGGTGCGGTTGAAGCGGTGCTTCCGAAATGCAATTTGAATTCGTTGGAGCGGGAACATGTAATCAAAACCATGGAGCGGTTTGCTTTGATGGGTCACCGCGTTTTGGCTGTCGCCGAAGGCTTATGTCCGGTAAATCAGCTTCCTGAATCACAACACGACATCCCATTACGACTTGTAGGATTGGTTTCCTTGAGTGACCCTCCTAAACAAGGTATGCGAGAAGTGGTGGAAGGGTTCTACCGATCGGGTATAGATGTCAAGATCATTACGGGTGATCATCCACAAACTGCCATGAGCATCGCCGGACAGATCGGAATGAATAACCATGACAAGTGTGTAGTTGGTGATGAGGTGTTGTTGTTGTCGGACCAGGATTTGGGATTGGCAGCAAAGTCCAACTCCATTTTCGCCCGCATCACGCCAGAGGCCAAACTACGGATCATTGAATCATTGAAGCAGTCCGGAGCAGTGGTTGCAATGACGGGCGACGGCGTGAATGATGCTCCTGCATTGAAGGCAGCCGACATTGGTGTGTCCATGGGTAAGCATGGAAGCGAAGTGGCCCGTCAAGCGTCCTCGCTGGTGTTGCTTAACGATGACTTGGGCTCCATGGTCAAGGCCATCCGAATCGGTCGAACCATTTACAACAATTTGAAACGAGCCATCAGCTACATCATCGCCATTCACATCCCGTTGATCTCCGTGGTAACCCTCCCCTTGTTGTTCGGTTGGGAATTCGCAAACATCTTCTCCCCGGTACACATCATTTTCCTCGAGCTCATCATGGGACCAACCTGCAGCATTGTTTTCGAAAACGAACCGCCAGGTAACGACATCATGGATCGTTCTCCAAGAAAAAAATCAGAATCCCTATTCACTTGGAGTGAGCTTGGTGGCAGCATCCTCAAGGGAATGGTCATCACCTCCGTATTATTGTTACTGCTTTTCCTGATGATGACCAATGGCTATTCGGAAAATGAAACACGGACCGTTGTTTTCATGGCATTGGTATTGTCAAACATCCTTTTGACCTTTACCGGTCGCTCAGAAACTGAAAGCATCCTTAAAACCATTCGTTACAAAAACATGCTCATTCCAGTAATGGCATTGGCTACGCTATCGCTTCTGATTGCCATTGTCTATTGGTCGCCAGCCGCGGAAGTATTCGGGTTCATGAATCCATTGGCGTATCATTGGATTGCGGCCGGAACGGCAGCCATCATTGCTGTGCTTTGGATTGAAATTTACAAAAGCTTAAAGCGTGAACAGACACCTCATTGACTTGGCGTGATATCACGGAACATCCTGGTTCGAAGCACCGCGTTTTCACGGATGTTCATATAGAACAGATTGTAATCAACGATATGGTAGTTATTGAATCGGTAAAGAAAGCTTCCTGGAAACCTAGGGTTTGAAATCCGGACCACACCGTCGAGCACTTGTGCATCGCTCACATCATACCGTACCTTGTTAAAGCTTTTGAGAATGGCTCCGCGGTTCAATGACCGTGGCGCATACACACTATCCGTTTTCCATGATAAAGGATTTGTGCAAACAGGTTCCAAAGCAGGACGAACATAGTTGTCTGGGAAAAATCCTTTGGCATAAGTCTGCCACGAGGCATAGCATCGGATATCGTCTGCATCTTGACAAGGTTTGATATTCACGAACATGGTGTCCCAAACGGGCATCCCCACCAGATAGGCGGCAACGAGCTGTTCTGATCTTGCATCGTCGCGGTCAAAATAATCCTGTAGCAGCCGTATGGCATGATTGGTTCCTTGGCTATGCGAAGCGATAATCACTGGGCGATTGGAATTCCAATGGCTGAGATAATATTCGAAAGCCGCTTTAACATCCGCGTAAGCGGTATCAAACGCCTGCCTGGCTCTTGATGTGTCAACAGTGAAAAAAGAGGGTATACAGGCCTGTCGGTACCTTGGTGCATATATTTTCCCGGCTTGGTTGAATACACTCGCCTGGTATTTGATGCTGCCTTCGTCGGTGTTGCGGTTGATTTTGGTGTCATTGAGCGAAGCGTTCCAACCCGTACTGATTTCTGTTGGCTGCAAATAGGATGTAGGATGGATGAAAAACACATCGAAAGCGGCTTCCTTTTGGTTATCAAAGCCACCCGAGTTCCGAGGAACTCTATCTGCAAAATCCTGCTTGTTGGGCAAAGCGGCCCAATGGCCCGGATTTGAGTAATCAGGTGCTTCAGGAGTGGCTTGCTCGCTGGGAATCCAAATGTGTGAAGGATTAAACCTGCCCGTACAGGCGGAAAAGCAACATAAAAAGGATATCAGTATCAACGTGCCTTTGCCCATGCGCAGGAAAATGTTGGATTTTCGGTGCGAATTTCGCAAATTCAAGTTCATAATCATTGCCATTCCCAATATCTTTGATAATCCTAATTGCATTCCATATGTATAAACGAAACATACGTTGTGTTTTATTGGCAGTGCTGACCTTTTTTAGCTCCTGTGCACCCGATAGCCAATCGGAAACGGATGGTGCACAACAGATACAAGATGCTGAACATGGAAACACATTTGCTGACATTGAAAACGATCTCGTTCTGCCTAGCGGCAGCACGGTTGCCTCGATGATTGCCACACCTAGGGGTTACGATAGATTATCTGTGACCTCGAACAGCTTCGGAGAGTTCCTTCGGAATTTACCCGTGAAACCTGCCGGTTCCGCAGTGAAACAGCATGACGGCAGTTTGAAGGGCAATCAAAATGTGCATGTGGCCGTAATTGACTTGAAGATCGGGAAAAAGGATTTGCATCAATGTGCAGATGCGGTGATGCGTTTGCGTGCAGAGTATTTATGGAAGCGGGGGCTTTATAGCCAGATACATTTCAACTTCACCAGTGGCTTCCGATGCGATTACTCGAAATGGATGGAAGGTTATCGAATACAAATGGACGGCAATGATGCCAAATGGTTCAAAAAATCGAATCCTTCGAACACCTATGCGGATTTTTGGAAATATATGGAGCTGGTGTTTACCTATGCCGGAACGGCCTCATTGTCGAAGGAGTTGAAGCGGGTTGCATTGCATGACATGCAGATAGGGGATGTTTTCATCAAAGGTGGATTTCCAGGACATGCAGTAGTGGTGGTGGATATGGCAAAGCACACTTCAACCGGAAAGAGGATTTTTCTACTGGCTCAGAGCTATATGCCTGCGCAAGAGACCCACGTTCTGAAAAACCCAGACAATCGGAATTTGTCCCCTTGGTATGAATTGGATTTCGATGGTGAGTTAAACACCCCGGAATGGACTTTCAACAGCCAACAGCTGATGCGATTTGAATGACATCCGTGCATTCCTTATTATAGAATCAAGATCAACAATTGCTCGACAACAGTCGAATCATCAATAGTTCCTGTAGAAATTCCTGATCTTGCCCGTAATCTGATCATGGATCGGCTTGCAGAACGAAATAAACAGGTCTTGAGGAGGGGGAGGCATGATTTCCTTGTTCTTGGTGATCTCGAGTTGCTTGGGAGTCAACGCACGGCTGTCGCCATTGTAATAGCCCCACTCGCAAAACCAATTGAACGTACCTGGCAGCTTTTCGTTGGTGAGTGTCTGCTTGGTGTTGGGGTCGAAGATTTTGAAATCGAGCAAGCCGGTTGAGACAACCGTTTTGGAGAATTGATGGAGTTGTGCTGTAACCGTGCCATAGATGGGCTTGCCACTGCTGTCTTTTGCGATCTCTACGGAATCTTTCTTGCAAGGCAGTACGGTTTCCTTCAAGGAGGTTTGTCCGATGATGAAATCGTCGAATGACATCGAAATGATCTGGTCGGGCTGTTTCAATCCGACCGCTTCGGCTTCTTTCGGGTTGTAAAATTTCACAAACTCGTTCACAGGCATTTGTATGAGGAACTCACGGATCTTGTTTTCAAAAAACTCATTGCTCAGCTTCAGCTGGTTCGAGTGCATGGGAATGGGCTCCACCAATACCTTCAAGGTAGCATGGAACTTGGCCTCTTCGGCCCTAGAGGCGGCATCCTTGAAGTTGGGCATTAAACGCATGCTCGCCATGAAATGCTCGTAGGCCTCACGCGCGCTAGAGCGGGTTTTGGTTTCCATTGCTTTCACACCGAGCGCATAACGGACCTCTGCTCCATTGATTTTGGCATCGTTCAGCTCTGATGAAAAATATACAGGATTAGGTATGATGCTCAAACATGCAGGGCATCGGCGGATTTCATCAGCTAACACATTCAATTTGGAGTAAGTGTCAACAACGCGCTCCCAACGGTACATGTCGGTCGACTCCTTTGCAAGTGCGATGTTGCGCAAGTGGTAATCCTTTGCCAAGGGGTAAGCGTCGCGCAAGGTCTGCGTGGCCTTTTCATTGTCGGGGTCTTGGCGCAGTCTACGGACAGAGGCGAGCACCGCTTCATCATATTGACCGCTTTCCAGCAATCGCTTGCCGGTTCCACAACTGGAGGCAAATAGAGTGGCAACCACCGACAGGAACAATAGATACCTTTTCATGGGAAAATTGTTTGAAACGCAAATTTACAAAAAGCATGCCCACGGATAACATGTCGTTAATTATTGACAATCTGATGGTTACGATCTGACTGCAAAGCCATTGTTGGAGTCCGCTCTGCGTATCCACCATTCAGCCACTATCAAATTAACACCAAAGCCCAACCAGGCGACCATGGCATAGACATCCATTGGAGGAAGGTCGAAAAGGTTTGTGATAACGAATTTCCACGCCCGCAGCGTAATAGCCGACAAGGTTAGCGCATAACTCCTCATCATGAATTGACGGTGTTCAACAAATCTTTTTTGTTTCACCTTGATCAATGCAATCGTTGTGAAATACATCCAAAGCGTTGACAAAACCAGAAATCCCGCGGCGGATATCCATCCTCCGTTTGCATAAAAAGAAATGATCAATCCGGAAGGACCAGATAAGGCCAACACGAAAATCACATAAAC
Source organism: Bacteroidota bacterium (assembly GCA_041159805.1). GTDB lineage: Bacteria > Bacteroidota > Bacteroidia > AKYH767-A > OLB10 > JALRAP01. The sequence goes on along the minus strand of JBEAXM010000170.1, from coordinate 293 downwards.
ATAGCCAAGAGAGCGATGTGTACTAGGTGCCGATTTAAGGAGTCTGTTTGAAAACTGTGTAAACCCCGCAATCAATGTAAACAAGCTTGAATACACATGTATAAAAAAGGCCCAGCGCCAAATATCAATACCCAAGTATTGTTGCTTGATGCGAAGGAATCCTACATCCGTATGGTATGGAATATATTGCAATACGATTTGAAGCATCAGCCAGAAAAAATAGGCCAATAATACCAGAGCAACGACTTTTTTCAGTACATTAGATTTCAAATAAGAAAACGCTTTCATTAAAA
>JBEAXM010000159.1:0-6129 GCA_041159805.1 Bacteroidota bacterium | reverse complement strand
GGGCGTAATCCAACTGCACTTGGGTGCAACCGATTCGAAGTCGACATCACCTTGTAGCCGGAAGCCGGATTTTTTCGAAGAATCAGCCAATCGAGTTATTCCCACATCCACAACAACAGCTCCTTGTTTCACATAATCACCCTTCAAAAACCCTGGCTTACCGAGTGCAGCAATGATGATGTCGGCCTCTAGGCAATGTTGCTTGAGGTTGGTGGTCTTGCTGTGGCATATGGTCACGGTTGCGTTTCCTGGTGATTCATTGCGAGCCATGAGTATACTCATTGGCATTCCAACAATATTCGAGCGACCAATTACCACACAGTTTTTCCCCGCTGTTTCAATTTCATAACGGTCCAAAAGGGTTACAATACCTTTAGGTGTTGCAGCAATGAAGGCTGGTTTTCCCTGCATCAAGCGACCGGAATTTATTGGATGAAAACCATCCACATCCTTGCCAGGGGAAATGGTTTCTGTTATTTTCTCGAATGAGATGTGCTTTGGCAAGGGACTTTGAACTATTAGCCCATCTATTTTGGGATCCGAATTGATTTCGTGAATCTTATCAATAAGCTCGGACTCTGAGACGCTTTCATCAAACCGAATCAATGTGGATCCGAAACCGATATCACCGCAGGTTTTCACCTTGCTGCCCACATAGGTCTCGGAGGCACCATCATTTCCTACCAAGATAGCGGCAAGATGAGGTTGCTTGCCTCCATTCTTGACAATATCAGCCACTTCTGCCTTGATTTCCGTCTTGATTTGATCGGCCAGGGACTTTCCGTCTAGGATTTTCATTTTTCGAATATTAACGTCTGACTGGCATGTTACGCATCATCTTGGCGGCATTACCACCAGTGAATGCTTTCATCATCTTGCGCATGTCCTCAAACTGTTTCATCAACTTGTTCACCTCTTGAATATTGGTGCCGCTTCCCTCGGCAATCCGTTTCTTCCTACTACCATTGATCAATCCGGGCTCGGAGCGCTCAGCAGGTGTCATGGACCTGATGATGGCTTCGACACCTTTGAAAGAATCGTTGTCAATATCCAGATCCTTAACGGCTTTTCCAACACCTGGAATCATTGCTAAGAGGTCCTTGACATTTCCCATTTTCTTGATTTGCTCCAATTGAGATAGGAAATCGTTAAAATCAAATTTGTTTTTAGCGATTTTCTTTTGAAGCTCTGCTGCCTGCTTTTCATCAAATTGTTCCTGGGCCTTTTCAACCAATGAAACGATGTCACCCATACCCAATATCCTATCGGCCATACGCTCCGGATAGAAAATATCGATGGCATCCATCTTCTCACCTGTTCCAACAAACTTGATTGGCTTATCTACTACCGATCGGATGGACAATGCCGCTCCTCCACGGGTGTCACCATCCAGCTTGGTCAATACCACTCCATTGAAGTCGATTCGGTCATTGAATGCCTTTGCGGTGTTCACCGCATCCTGACCGGTCATAGCATCAACTACGAAAAGCGTTTCAGTTGGGTTGAGCGCCTTTTTAAGGGATTCAATCTCGTTCATCATGGACTCATCAACAGCCAGGCGACCGGCAGTATCGATGATGACCGGGCTGTGCCCCTCCCTTGTTGCAAGCTCAATGGCGTTTTTTGCAATTTGAACGGGATTGGTATTTCCAGGCTCCTTGTATACCCTGACTCCTATCTGTTCGCCGAGCACAGTAAGTTGATCCGCTGCAGCGGGACGGTACACATCACATGCCACCAACATCGGGTTTTTACCCTTTTTTGTCTTAACGAAGTTGGCCAGCTTGCCCGACAATGTTGTTTTTCCTGATCCTTGCAAACCTGACATCAGAATCACGGCAGGTGATCCTTTGAGATTCAACTCGGTCATGGATCCACCCATCAGTTCCGTCAGCTCCTGATGCACTATTTTAACCATGAGTTGACTTGGAGAAACGGCTATGAGTACATTTTGTCCCATTGCCTTCTCCTTCACTCGGTCAGTAAACGACTTGGCAACCTTGTAATTTACATCTGCCTCCAACAATGCCTTCCGAACCTCCTTCATCGTTTCGGCAACATTGATTTCGGTGATTTTCCCTTGCCCTTTCAGGACTTTGAAGGCCCTATCTAGCTTGTCACTTAAATTTTCAAACATTACTTATGGTTCTTTTGTGGATTATGGAAAAATGATTCTTCACTGATTTGAATCCAATGAATCGGTTGATGCGTTTTGCAAGGAATCCTGCTGCATGTCAAAATAGTCATCCTCCTCATAAAAACCGTCTTCCTCCTGTTCCTCGAAGCCGGCGTCCTTAGCTGCTATGTCCTGCTTGGTGATATGAACCAACCAACGGCCATTGCTTTTGATGAGTTTGGCAGTGTTGGAAACATCACCTGACTGAGGATCTATAAATTCCACATATGCAGTGTCACCATTGATTCGTTCGTCAATAACCTCAACTTGGGAGTAATTTTCTGAAACTGAATCAGGTTGCAATTTGGAAATGCTTTCTATCAAATCAACAACCTTAATAGTCTCAGTTGAAGAAAGCTTTCGTGCATCATCATATTTCTTATTCTGGATGGAGTCCATAAAATCCAAAAACACCTGGGATGGTGTATTGGATGAGCTGCAAGCGGCTAATAGTAGAATGACAGCGATTAAGTGAGTTGATTTGATTTTCATTTTTTAAAAATGAGAAGAAGTTATAAGCACTGTTTCTTTGCAAAGATAAAGGTCGTCCAAACCTATATAAGGTCCGTTCGGAGAAATACTTGGTTTGAAATTAATATCATTGGGCAAATACAACAACTTGTATATCAACTCCGTGCAGTATATCTTTTGGTCTGTATCCATGTTGAATTGATCGTCAAATCGAACATTACGCGCAGCTAACATTCTTAAATCAGCTCGTAGGGAATCGTCAAAAGCCGCATCCCACGTTGAGAGCCTGTAAACTGCAAAGCCATGATTCTTCTGATTTGAGCAGAAATCTTCCAAGGGTTCTTTTTTAAGATCGGATTTTCCGATAGCAGAACCTACTTCATCAATCATATGGTACACCATGGGAGTACGATCCTCCCAGACAAGAACGCCCACGTGGGAGTATTTGCGATCCCGTTGAGATGTTTTCCTGAGAAAATCACTAATGAATCCTTTGCCATTCCTGAACACCAAATCACCGGTACGCAATTTGGTTTTTATATTCATAGGAATAATCATATTGGATGTTGCCTCTGCTGCATTGTGAACGCGACTTGTTTCATGACTTTTAGTGTCCACAATAACGCCAAGGAATATCAAAATAGACAATATACCCATACCGATTTTCATCACATTTTTTCTGGGGCGACTATTCCAATAAGGGAAAGGCATTTGGAAATCGTAGATGAGGTTAATGCCGACACATACAAGCGAAAACGACTAATGGAAAGTTTCTCCAAATCCACTATCGGATTATCATGGTAAAACTGGTTATATGTTTTAGCTAGCTCATATACGTAATTTGCAACTATGGCCGGAGAAAGTCTGTTGGAAGCATCCACGATCATTTCATCGAATGACAAAATGGATTTTATCAATTCCACTTCTTTATCGTTGATGGCGATGTCGGGCGTAAGCTCTTCCAATGAAATGACATCCAGCCCAGGTGTTTGTTGGGCTTTGCGTAAAACCGACTTGATCCTGGCGTGTGTGTATTGGATAAACGGACCCGTGTTACCATTGAAGTCTATGGACTCATTGGGATTGAAAAGCATACGTTTTTCGGGATCAACCTTCAGCAGAAAGTATTTAAGAGCACCCAAGCCAATTTGTTCATAAAGTTCTTTTGACTCCTTGGAATATGGGTCCTCCATTTTGCCCAGTTCAACGGTTATTTTTTCCGCCTCATCCCGCATCTCATCCATCAGGTCGTCTGCATCCACTACTGTTCCCTCCCGGGATTTCATCTTCCCTGTGGGCAGATCGACCATGTTATAGGATAAATGATGTAACCTTTTGGCCCAATCATATCCCAACTTATTCAATACATGAAACAAAACCTTGAAGTGGTAATCCTGTTCGTTTCCTACCACATAAATCATCCTGTCGAAGTCAAAATCCTGATGCCTTTGAACGGCAGTACCAAGATCCTGGGTCATGTATACGGATGTTCCATCGGACCGAAGCAATAATTTCTCATCCAGTCCATCATTACGCATGTCAATCCATACGGATCCATCATCTCTTCTGTAAAGTACACCCTTTTCCAAACCAGCCTCGACAATTGACTTGCCAAGCAAATAGGTCTCGGACTCGTAATAGGTTTTATCAAAGTCAACACCCATCCGTTTATAAGTGACATCAAAACCCTCGTAAACCCATCCGTTCATCATGCTCCACAGGGCCACTGTTTCCGGATCTGCGGCTTCCCATTTTTGGAGCATGGTACGGGCTTGTGAAATCAGTGGTGCCTGATTCTCCGCTTCCTCCTTTGTTTTACCTGACTGGATAAGCTCTTTCACTTCCTCCCTGAATCTTCTATCGAACTCCACATAGTATTTTCCAACGAGGTGGTCACCTTTCATACCCGTGGAATCAGGAGTTTCTCCATTACCAAAAAGCTTCCATGCCAACATCGATTTGCAAATGTGTATCCCTCGATCGTTGATGATATTCACTTTGGTGACACGATTACCTGCGTATTTGAGTATCTCACCTACCGAGTAACCAAGTAAATTGTTCCTTATGTGACCTAGATGTAAGGGTTTATTCGTGTTGGGTGAGGAGTATTCAACAAGTATGTGTTTTCCGGTGCTGGGAAGCGGACTGTCGCAATTACGGATTGAGGTGAGTGCTTTGATCAATTCGGGTCGAGCGATTTCCAAATTCAGGAATCCCTTGATCACATTGTATGAGGAAACGATTTTGGATTTTTCAACCAAACACTCTCCAATGAGTTTACCTGTTTCTTCGGGACTTTTTCCTGCGGCTTTTGCTAAACCAAAAACCACCAAGGTTATATCGCCCTTGAACTCCTTACGAGTGGCTTGGAAAACCAATGTACCCTCCGTCAAGTCCTTTCCAAATAAATCCTTGAAAACAACGGCTATTGCTGATCCTAATTCATGCTCGAAAATCATATGGAAAATCTACGATTTAAGTGGTCAATTGGGAAACTACCCTTTGTAGGATCTCGAACGTGTTCTCGGCCATTAGGTTTTCCTTGTCCAAAGTAGGATTCACCTCCGATACCTCAAAGCAGCACACCTTTTCATTCTGTATGAGCCTGACGCACAAACTACCTGCCTCCTTCTCGGTGATCCCATTCCGGACAGGCGTACCTGTTCCCTTTGAAATGGATGAATCCATGCTATCCACATCAAACGAAACATAAATCAAGTTGCAGTGTGACAAATGCGCCAATGCGTCCCTTGATATTTTTTCCACACCATTGCGTTTCACGTCATTGGTAGTGAATATCCGCACTTTGTGCTTTTTCAAGAGATAGGATTCCTCCGGTTCAACATCCCTCATGGCAATGTAGACCAGGTCTTTAAATCCCAGCTTTGGAGAAATACCCCCGATTTTTTTGAATTTGTTCCAAAGTTCAACGGTTTCCTTGTCGGGCTTGTTGATTTTGGATTGGATATTATCCTCACCCAGGGAAGCTGCTAAAGGCATTCCATGAACATTGCCGGTTGGTGTGGTGTAGGGTGAATGCAGGTCAGCATGAGCATCAATCCAAATAACACCAAGCTTTTGCTTTGGGAAAGCGGCTCGAATTCCAGCTATGGTTCCTGTAGAGGTGCTGTGATCACCTGCCAATACGATAGGAAATGTCTTTGCCTTCAGTGTGGAAGCGACCTCCGTAGATATGCGTTCACAAGTGGATATGATGCCCTTGAGTCGTTTTGCATATGGTGTACCGGGATTGGCGAAGAGAAGTTGGTTCTCAGTTTTAATTTCAATAGAGGAGAAATTATTGAAAAGTGCACTGCCATAGTCCAGGGCAGCAATCTTAATAGCATCCACACCCAAACTGGCTCCTCGCGTTCCCGCTCCGATCTCAGATTTTACCTCAATGAATTTTACATTTTTAATCATATTTGGGTGTTGTTTTTCTGTTTGATTTTCGAATCCAAGTTACTTACATTTGTATATAT
>JBEAXM010000157.1:0-3860 GCA_041159805.1 Bacteroidota bacterium | reverse complement strand
ACCTTTCCGGAGGTGCCCGACAAAGAGAATCCTGTAGTGACCGTAGTGAAATCAGCTGTCACTGGAAGGGGTGACCCCGCAGTTCCCGAAGCACCAGCCTCAATCAATAAATACTTGTAAGGTTGAATGATTGTATTTGCCGGAAATTGGTAAATGTTACCGGCAGATGCCCCCCAGTTACCAGTTGCTGAGCCATATTCAATGACCCAACCACCGATATTGACGGGTTGACAACTGGTGTTAAACAATTCGACATAATCTCTCAGGTAAGTACCAGTGGATCCACCGCCACCAGGATAAACCTGGCTGATCACCACTTGGGCAAAAGATTGAGTCGTTAAAAGGCAAAAGGCTATGATGGTAAGCCATTTTTTAAACGAACGGTAACGGTTAGCAATCATGATTTAAGGGGTTTTGGGGTTTTGATTTCGTATACAGAATCTATTGCAAGTAAGCGAAAATTTCGATGTTGTCAAATAAAATTTAGGTTAACAAACTGCAATTTTTGGTGACTGTGGCACATCAATCTAAAAATGCAAATCGCTTTATATCAACATACTGCAAGAATTGGGTTCGTTAATGGTTTTTGACATGTTGTTCATAAGTGTTGTTTTCGTTGATTGTAAATACGTCATTGTTTTTGATTCTGCCGTGGTCACTTGATTTTTGACTAACATTGCGCCCTTAAACTTGGAATAAAAGCGCATGCTTATCGTAAAAAAATCATCGTTACCCAACTCAGGAAAGGGGCTTTTCACCACCCATGACATCAAAAAAGGTCAGATTGTATGTGAATACGAGGGTGAATTGATCACTTGGGCTGAGGCCACCCGGAGGAATGACATTGATGTAAAGAAAGGCGGCTATTTTTATTTCATTAACGACAAAAAAGTCATCGATGCCTTTGATGCTAAAAACACCTTCGGTCGATATGCCAATGATGCGGCCGGCCTCTCACGTGTTAAGGGTTTTCGAAACAATAGCGTCTATCTCGAAAAGGGGAATCGCGTTTTCATTAAAGCCACAAGAAACATATCCGCTGGATCAGAGATTTTTGTGAGCTATGGCAGAGGGTATTGGAATGTGATGAAGGAGGAGCTTGGGATCAAGTGATTACCGATTTACCCAAAAGAATAGAACACTGATCTAACAGATCCAACGGATTTGCGCGGATTTTAAGTTGCATCAAACAAATCCGTTTTGATCCATTTCAATCCGTTTGATCCGCGTTCAAATTTTGCTATTGAATTAATCCAATCATCTTGATGGCCGTCACAGCGGCTTCTACGCCCTTGTTGCCATGTTTACCTCCGGAACGATCCTTGGCTTGTTCCATGTTATCGGTGGTTAGTACTCCGAAAATGAATGGAGCGGCATGTTGCGCAGACAGATTTACCAAGCCATTGGCCACGGCATTGCATATGAAATCGAAATGGCGTGTTTCCCCTTGAATCACACAACCCAAACAAATGACGGCGTCGGGTTTGTGGTGCTTATAAATGATGGAAGCCCCAGCCACCAATTCAAAGCTGCCAGGAACGTAAATGGTTTCAATGTTTTGTTCCGCCACTCCGTGACTCTTCAAGGTGTCTAAGGCACCAGCTAGGAGTGAAAAGGTGATTTCCGAATTCCATTCGGCTACCACTACTGCAAATCGTTTGTTTCCAACCGAGGGCAGGTCGCTTGGATTATAGGATGATAGGTTTTGATGTGCTGACGACATCCTTTAGACGCCCGCCTTATTTTTTGCACGAACGATGTAGCGTTCGATTTCGCGTGCTTCTGTGCTCTTAGGATAATCCTTCTTGATGCGCTCGTAGGTCTCGGAGGCGCCTTTGAAGTCGTTGTTTGACTCCAATACAAAGCCGATTTTCATCAGGAAGTAAGGTGCAGTGAACATGTTGTTGTCGTAATCAACCGCCATACGGTAGTACTTCAAGGCGTCTTCCTTGTTGTTCAGCTCAAGGTTTGCGTCACCTATGCCGCCATAAGCCAAAGCACCAGTCACATCATCCTCCGCATCGTAGTTGCTGAGGTATTCAATGGCGTTGTTCCAATCACCTTTACGCAAGTAACAGATACCGGCATAGTAGTTGGCGTTGTTGGCTGCCTTTGACATTCCGTAGGTGTCTATGATTTCCAGGAAGCCCATGTATTGGCCATCCCCGTTAAGGGCCTTATCGATTGAATCTGCTTTGAAATATCCTTCGGCCACGTACATGTCGCGGACTGCGTTTTCCTGTTGTGGTTTCACAATGAAAAGTTGGAAACCGAAATAACCCAGCAACAACACCATGATGGTGCCGAAAATGATGGATAAACTCTTTTTGTTTTCTTTAAGGTAACCTTCAGCTTTGTTAACGCTTTCGCCAAGGTCGATACCTAAATCTTCACGCTGTTTGTCTTTCTCAGCCATGGTTGCCAGAGGGGTTGTTTTGAGGATGCAAAGTTAATCATTTTAAGGGGATTAGCAAGTAAAAAGGTGCTGAAATTGGCGGCCATGACTTACTGGCATAACCGACTGCAAATGAGCAATTAACTTGCTATATTTGTCATCTTATTGATTCATTGTGACGCTTATCAAATCTATTTCCGGCATTAGAGGCACCATTGGCGGTGCTTCGGGAGAGGGGCTTACCCCCGTTGACATTGTTAAATATACCTGTGCCTATGGTGCTTGGATTCACGAAAGCACACCGGACGGTTCCAAGCCCAAAGTGGTTATTGGTCGTGATGCCAGGATCTCAGGCCCCATGGTTTATCACCTGGTTACCGGCTCACTCATGGGCATGGGCATAGATGTGATCGATACGGGATTATCCACCACGCCAACCGTGGAGATGGCCGTTCCTTTTCATCAAGCGCACGGAGGTATCATTCTTACAGCCAGTCATAATCCCATCCAATGGAATGCCTTGAAACTTCTCAATAGCAAGGGCGAATTCCTGAGTGCTATCGATGGAGAACGCGTGCTGCATCTGGCTGAGAAATCGGTTATCCAATATGCTCAAGTGGAACATTTAGGACATTGCACATTCGATCCTGAAGCCATCAACCGGCATATTCAAAGTATCCTGCAGCTCGATCTTGTAGACACGGATACCATTTCGAAAGCCGATTTCCATGTGGTGGTGGATGCGGTTAACAGCAGCGGAGGAATTGCAGTTCCGCAACTTCTCAGAGCACTTGGAGTGAAGCGAATCACCGAACTGTTTTGTGAACCCACAGGTTATTTCCCACATAACCCCGAGCCCTTACCTGAACACCTGACCGATTTGTCGAAGTCAGTGGTGGACAATCATGCTCACCTTGGTTTTGTGGTGGATCCTGATGTGGACCGATTGGCCATTGTTTGTGAGGATGGATCCATGTTCGGAGAGGAGTACACCTTGGTGGCTGTTGCCGAACATGTATTGAAGCACCGTAAAGGCGATTCAGTATCCAATATGTCATCCACACGCGCTTTACGCGATGTCACAGAAGCGGCAGGCTTCAGGCACCATGCCTCAGCCGTTGGGGAAGTGAATGTTGTTGCCATGATGAAGCAGATGAATGCCGTGATAGGAGGTGAGGGCAATGGCGGAGTCATTCTTCCTGAGTTGCATTACGGTCGTGATGCTCTTGCAGGCATTGCACTCTTCCTTACTCGATTGGCAAACGCGCAACTCTCCTGCAAGCAGTTGCGAGCCACCTATCCCGATTATTTCATTTCCAAAAATAAAATTGAATTGACACCCGATCTGGACGTCGATTCCATCCTGTTTCAAGTCAAATCCAAATACGCCTCTCAGCCAATAAACGACTTGGACGGAGTTAAAATCGAATTTGGAAACGAGTGGGTACACCTTCGTAAATCGAAT
>JBEAXM010000050.1:0-6246 GCA_041159805.1 Bacteroidota bacterium | reverse complement strand
GTATAAATACAATTGGAAAAGAGTCTTCTTGTCTGGTGCAATGAAAAGCTCGAAAACACCTTTGGTATTCAATTTGACCGCTCCTGTTTTGTAGTCCAAGATCCTGTGAGTTGTTCCTTTTTGGTCCACACGGTCGAAAATGCCAATCAAATTAATCTCCCTTCCATCAATTGGTATCGTGGTAGGGAATTCCCCTTCTGATTTTTCAAAGACAAAAGGCGCGGCCTTCAAGTCCTCATGAAGTATTTTTTTGACCATGGTTTTGATGACCTCTCCAGTCAGGATATCCGTTCCCTGTAAACTGGAATAAGAAGTAGAGAACTCCTGGTCAACCACATTCTCTACAATTCCGTCACAAATTTGAATCATCTGGTTGATGTCGTTCTGTTCAACGGATCTGCCTTCAAATCCCTGATACAAACGTTCCATAACCAAGTGCAAGATGTTCCCGAATCCGGCAGCGTCTATTTTTTCAGCATCCTCCTGATCTTCTCTGAGTCCAGCCACGTATTTGTGGTAGAACTGCATCGGACAATTGATGTAGGTGGTTAGGGCTGTGCTCGATAAGCTACCTTTTTTGACTCCGGCCGGTCCTTTTTCGAAATAGGAAAGGGCCTGCATTACATCCGCATCCTTCTCAATAATAAGCGGCGTTGATGTGGTTGCTTCAAGCGGGGCTGCTATGGAGCGCTTGACAATACTTATATTGCCTCCCGATTGTGGTTGCACTTCATTGGTGAGTTGAAGCACATATCTTGAAACTTCACCTCCTCCGGTTGCTCCCTGTTCGGAATTGTGAATCAAAAAGATTCTTTTGGAACGATGCAATAACCTGTAGAAGTGATATGCATATGAGGACTCCCGCTCCTTGTAGGTTGATAGACCGAATGCTTTCCTAAGGGCAAATGGAATGAATGAATGTTGTTGTCCATCTGCGGGGAGCACTCCCTCATTCACATTGAGCAGAATCACGTTTTCGAAATCCAGCGCCCTGGTTTCCAAAAAACCCATTACTTGAAGACCACTGACCGGTTCCCCTGAAAAGGGTATCCGCATGGAATTGATGCAATCGCGAACAAGCGTCCATGCTGTTTCCTTTTTGATTTCGGACATTTGTCCAGCAAGGTATCCCGACAACTTTGATATTTCTGAGGCCATGAAAAGTAGGATGTCATTTTCATATGCCGGCCTGTTTTTTCCATTCTCCACCATCTTATGAAGCAACGAATTCATCCCGATGAAAACTGATTGTGGGCTGTCTGTTCCGAAAAAAACGAATCCGGCCTCATTGAAACCATATGAATTGATTATGTGCCCCACTTCGAGTTTCCATTCCCGGATGTTTTTAGGATTGGGTTCCGTGATTTCAAACGAGGATACAACGAGTGGATGAGAAATCACCTGTGAAACCAGGCGCTTGTTGAAGATCCATGCCCCCTTGTGATTATTTTCTGAAGATTCACTAAGTTTTTTAAGCAACACCACAAGACTTGCGAATAATGACTGCTTGAGTGGAAAACCCATTGTTACGTTTAGTGACTGAACCTCCTTGGGTATTGCCATCAGGACTGGGAGTAGCGACTTTTCATCAGGTAAGACCACTGCCGTGCGGTTGGCGGATGCGGGTTCTTTGGACAGCAATTCCCGTATAAGGCTGCCTGCCAGTTTCGCCTGTCCTGCATTCAATGGCACTGAAATAACTTCGATCTCCTTGGCTTCAGATATTATCCTTTTAGAGGAAACTACCGGGTGTACCTGTGTTAGTTCAGAATCCCTGAAATAGGCGCCTGCTTCGTGAAGCGGGTCAGTCGTATACAAATCATCGGTATCCCAAATCACCTCTGCTGGAATTGCATTACCAATTAGATGAATCAGTTTTTCCTCGATCTTTGAAAAACCATGGAATCCGGCAAAAAGTATTTTATTGAAAGGCAAGGCCGTTGTTCCGGCTTTCAAGCTTTCCAACATTTTACGATAGGAGCGTCCCTCATAGGACAGCCCTCGTTGATCTAGCAATCGATTGAATTCCTCATAAATGAACTTGAGGTTATTCCAGTTTTCTGCAAATTCACGTTGGAGCGTTGTGACCTTTCCTGTATCCAAGGTCTTAAGGAAGCCGGTAAGCCACTTCAATGATTCAGGATCCGGCATGAATGTGGCATCGATTTTTTTAAGTTCTGCGATGTTCAGGAACATGGAGATCGGATCATCAACCTGTTTGTCTGCTTCGTCGAAATCACCAAGAAGCATCCTTCCCCAAGGGTAGAACTTGCCGAAATCGTCTTTGGGCCAGTGCTTTTTATATACTTCAAATAGTATGGTAAGCAATTCCATTTCTTCTGAAACGGGATGGCCTGAATAAGTGGAAACGAGATCGCCGATAGAAATGATTTTAGGTGCCCAGATCGGCTTATTGTGACGAGCTGCTAATCTGTTCCTGAAAATCAAACACGCCCTTCTGGTCGGGAACACGAGGCAAATACCTCTGTAGTCGCCCGGGGTGGAGGTCGTAATCCTATCAGCTACCTGGTCAATAAAGCTCGACATCTGTTAAAAGGTTTGCTTTTCGTAAAGTTCCGAAATAAACCCGGTGTGGAACTCCCACAAACACATTTTTTTGGATATTTGCTAAACGATGGTTAAGCAGCTCTTTTACAAATCATTCTTTGTTTGTCTTTTTCCGTTATTGACGGGATGTAGTCCCAAGTCACGCCCCGATTTGACAAATTCTGACAAGCAATTCTCGCCGTTGGGTTTTTGGTTTGGGTTAACCAAGTTACGTACGGAACCCATTGACTGCGCCTCAAGTTTTTCAAAACCACTTCGCTATTGTTCCCTTGAAATTGATACATCAAAGTGGATTGACGTTTTAAAATCATCCAAGTCCACCATCGATTCTATTACTGTTGAGCTGCCTGGGTTGGACGGAGGTTTTCATCCAGCTATGGTTGCACGATCCGCCTCTGTTCCTTTGGAATGGGAGTTGAAATACGGAATCATGGCGTTCTCTGGTAGGATATCCAATTCTCCCATCTCGATGGTGCGATTGGAGCTTGATAGTTCTGGACTCCGGGTAATGTACACGGATGCCGGTACAACTGTTTTTGTTTCCCGTATGTGTGATGAATCCAAATTGAAATACATTGCATTCAGTAAGGATGATATGCCTGCTGGAGCCAAATCCATTTTCGAGTGATAAAAACAATATTGAATCAACTTGGTTAAAATCCATAATAACAAATCAGTCATGAAGAAAATACTCATCGCCACCTTTGCGCTCCTGCTTCATTCAAGCATAATAAACGCATCCCATTGGACCCTGTCCGATATCAATCAACTCCAGCTAAATGGTGAACGATATATCCATCCATTGGCGTTCAAGACCTTTCAGCTTGACTTGGCTGGATTCCGTGACCAATGGAAGTCGGCCCCTAATATCGACTCGGCAACACCAAGCAACGGGTTACTTGTTGATATACCCATGCCCAATGGTGACATGGCAACGTTTCGTGTTTTTCAAAACAACCTATTGCCAAATGAGCTGATGGGCAAATATCCTGGGATTGTTGCATACTCTGCTCAAGGCGTTACCGATCCACACGCATTTGCGGTGTTTGATTTCACCCACCAAGGGTTTCATGGCATGGTTCTTACTCCAAACGGCACCTATTTCATTGATCCTGTTACCTTGGTCGACCATGATCACTATTTGGTGTACTACAAACGTGATTTTGTGACCACCGAGCCTTTTGAGTGCTTAACCGAATCCGTTACACCATCTATTGAAGACAGCAAACCTTTTGAATTGAACGATGCTGTGCAACGCTCGGTTGGTTCCCAATTGAAAACATATCGCCTGGCCATGGCCACTACAGGCGAGTATTCTGCATTTCATGGAGGAACCAAACCCTTGGTGCTTTCAGCTATCGTAACATCAGTTAACAGGGTGTCGGGAATTTACGAGAGGGAGCTTGCCATCCGGCTCACCTTGATCCCCAATACAGACACCCTGATATTCCTAAATGCCAATACGGATCCTTATACAAACAATAATGGTGGCACCATGCTTGGACAAAACCAGACTACAATCACCAATTATATCGGAGGGTTCAATTACGACATCGGCCATGTGTTCAGTACTGGTGGCGGTGGTATTGCCGGACTAGGAGTGATTTGTAACTTCTCCAACAAGGCTCGTGGTGTTACAGGACTTGCCACACCGGTTGGCGATCCTTTTGATGTGGATTACGTTGCCCATGAAGTCGGTCACCAATTTGGTGGAAACCATACTTTCAATTGTGAGGTTGGAGCCTGCTCCGGTAATCGCGCCTTCAATGCCGCATATGAGCCGGGTAGTGGAAGCACTATAATGGCATATGCCGGCATTTGTGGAAACAACAACCTGCAGAACAACAGTGATGATTATTTCCATGCAAAGAGTTTTGATGAAATCATCATTTACACTACCACTGGCTTTGGCGGAACTTGTCCTCAAGTCACTCCAACCGGAAACACGCCTCCGATCATCAACCCCATCCCTTCGCGCGTCATTCCTTATTTGACCCCATTCCGTTTGACTGCGGATGCCTATGACCCCGATGGTGACCCTATCACCTATTGCTGGGAGCAATATGATCTTGGTCCAGCTGGCACATGGAGCGCTCCCGTTGGTAATGCTCCCATATTCCGCTCCTTTGACCCTGTTACCACACCAACCCGACTATTCCCACGGCTTTTGAACATATTAAATAACAGCCAGAGCATCGGAGAGGTGAAGCCATCGTACGCACGAACACTGAATTTCAGACTGACTGCTCGTGATAATCGATTGAATGGTGGAGGTGTTACCAACAACGATACCATGTTTCAGGTACAAGTGATCAACACGGGACAGGCATTTGCCATCACATCTCAAAATGTAACAGGCGTGGTTTGGGCTGCCGGCACCACAGAAACGGTAACCTGGGATGTGGGTGGCTCGGATATCGCTCCAATCAACACCCCTTTGGTGAATATCCTGTTGTCAACCGATGGTGGTCAAACTTTCCCAACGGTTCTGGCCAGCCAGGTCCCCAACAATGGATCTTATTCCCTGCAGGTGCCATTTGTCAATACATCAACTGCTAGGGTAATGGTTGAAGGTGATGGAAACATTTTCTTTGACATTAATGACAAGAATTTCACAATAGGAATCACCTCGGTTCAGGAACAAGCCAATACGCTTCCTGTTGAACTGCTTCCTAACCCTGCAGCCGATTTGTTGGAAGTCAGGTTTGATGGCACATATGCGGAACATCAGCTCATGCTGTTTGATGCACAAGGTCGCAAGGTGCTTGATCGCTTGCTGATTGGTTATGCGGCTAAAATTGATGTTTCTGGCCTCCCACGCGGATTTTACACCTACAGGGTGTCCCGTGTGGATGGTTCCGAGGCAAATGGAAAGCTGATTCTGAACTGATCGATTTCTAAAAGTCGATAATGATACCAAGGGTAGGTAGCACGTTTCCGCTTTCATCCTTGATGAAATAGGTTTGGTATCGTGTTGGGTCCGAAGGGTTCTCCACTGGTTTGCCATCAGTTCCTGTTCGAACAAACAGGATGTCAGGTTCAGTTGATTTGAAGTTGTAGAGGTTTTCGATGTCCAGATAAAGGTTGATTGACCATTTTGAGAAAAACCAAGATTTATCGACGCGTATATCCAATTGATGGAAATCAGGTACACGCAATGTGTTCAATTTGGAATAATCGAGTATCCCTTGGCCGGTTGCATCCCAGTTTGATTTCAATGCGGATGTGGCTTCATCCCAAGGAGTGTAGGGTCTTCCGGTCACATACCTCCACTTCAAACCTGTCTCCCAATTACGGTTCCATTTTTTTCCGGCAGTTATGGTGGTAAAGACCCGATTGTCCCAGGATGATGGAACGAAGTTGTCATCCCCGGAAGTGAACTCGCTGCGGACAAAGGTCAGTGCCATGATGCCGTACAAGCCGGTTGCAGATCTTCGTTGGGCCATAAGTTCAACACCAGTGGCTTTCCCTTCAGAGACAGGAATCACCAATTCGTTACCTACGACTCCAAACTCCGATCCGAGGTTGGCAATGCTGATGCCTTTTGAAACCGATAAGGGATAATTGGAGTATTTTTTTACAAATCCTTCAAGAGTGATCTTGGATGATTCGTCAGGATTGAATTGCAGTCCGCCCACCAATTGTTCGCATTTTATATACATGGCTGCATTCCTATTC
>JBEAXM010000015.1:0-7416 GCA_041159805.1 Bacteroidota bacterium | reverse complement strand
TTGCTCCCAACGATACACCAAGTGTCCCAACATAGGCGGAAATGGATCCTCCGCCCGGAGCTGGTGATTCGCTTGCGGTTAGCTCTGAAAACCTGGTTAGGTCCATGGATACCAGGTTGCCTGAATTCATTCCATGTAAACAGTATTCAATAATCTTTTTTTCCGAGTCAAATGGTCCAAGCTCATCAAGCCCCATCGATTTCACGGCCATGTGTATAAGCTCCCTGTCAGATAGTCCTGAGGATAGTTGTTGCTTTTCAAGAAAGTATCTGCCTGCGTCCAGCATCGCTTGTAATGGAACCAATCCAACGAGTTCAGATCCTGTAACCCTTATTCCCCTAGCATGGGCGCTCTTCACACATTCATCGAAAACCAGATGCAATGGTGTTTCCTTGAACTTGGTGATATTAATGGACACTTGAGCGATATCATACTCTTCTATGAACCATCCTATTGCTTTAACACCTTTCAGCGTTCCAGGTATACGGATTTCATTTCCTTGTTCATCCTTGGCAATAGGTCCGCTCACCGGATTCCCTAGCCGTTTCACCCTGCCTGCCTCCCGTATATCAAAAGCGACTGAGTTCGCTCTCTTGACACTTTTGGTGTTGAGGTTGACATTGTAGGCAATGAGAAAGTCGCGGGCACCGATAACGGTTCCTCCACTTTTTGCATTCCATTCATTCGGGCCGAAATCCGGTTTCCATTTTGGATCCTTGATTTTTTGGAAGAATCCCTCATATTCACCAGATCGGATAACGGAAAGGTTGTTTCTTTCGGTATCGGGTTGAGCCGATTCGTACAGATAAACGGGAATCGACAACTCCGAACCAACCCGTTGTGCTAATTTTTTTGACCATTCCGCTGTCTCCTCCATAGTGATGCCCGCAACAGGAATGAATGGACAAACATCTGTTGCCCCCATTCGAGGATGTTCTCCTTGGTGCTTTGACATGTCAATCAACTCAGACGCTTTTGAAATACCTCTGAATGCTGCTTCAACCACTGATGCCGGTTCTCCAACAAATGTGACAACGGTTCTGTTGGTGGCTTTTCCGGGATCGACATCCAATAACTTGATTCCATCAACACTTTCGATGGCTTCGGTAATCTGTTTGATGATGGTCAGATCTTTTCCTTCGCTGAAGTTCGGAACGCATTCAATGAGCTTTTTCATTTGCTGAAAGGTTTTCCTTTGATGTATGTCTGTTTAATTATCCTGCTCCCAAAGGCATAGGGTAGGTATGCAGGGCTTTTTACTGGCTCTGTAATGAAGAAGGATGCTTCTTTTCCTGGTGTGATGCTACCCATTTGGTCGGATAGCCCCATCGCGTAAGCGCTGTTGATGGTTGCGGCTGTGATGGCCTCTTGGGGCGTCATTCCCATGTAAATACATGCCAATGATAGAACGAATGGCATATTGCCAGAGGGTGATGAGCCAGGGTTGAAGTCGGTGGCCAACGCCACTGGTAAACCTGCGTCAATCATTTTCCGTGCAGGCGCGTAATGCAGCTTCAAAAAGAAGGCAGTGGTAGGAAGCAGAGTGGGCATGGTTTCGCTTTTCCTTAGGCAATCGATTTCATCATCGCCTGTGAATTCAAGGTGATCAACCGATAGTGCCCTGTATTTAACACCCACTTGTATGCCACCTGACAAATCCAGTTCGTTGGCATGGATTTTTGGTTGTAAGCCATGTTTCCAGCCGGCCTCGAGTATGGTCTCGGTTTCGGCAACAGTGAAAAAGCCACGATCGCAGAAAACATCACAATAATCAGCCAATCCCTCGCTCGCAATCGCAGGTAACATCTCGTCTACTATCAATCGGATGTAGCCGCTTCTGTTTTCCTTGAATCCTTCGGGAATGGCGTGTGCTCCAAGGAATGTGGATTTGATCGGGACACCTGCGGTTTCCTTGATTTTTTTTATGACCCGAAGCATTTTGATTTCGCTCTCCAGACTCAATCCGTATCCGCTTTTGATTTCTATGGCACCTGTGCCCATGGCAATCATGTCACGCACACGTGACATCGCGTTTTCGTACAGGTCAAGCTCATCAGCATCGGCCATCTTTTTTGCGGAGTTGAGTATTCCACCTCCACGGCGTGCAATCTCCTCGTAGGTTAGTCCATGGATGCGGTCAACAAACTCGCTCTCCCTTGGTGCGGCAAAGACTATGTGTGTGTGAGAGTCGCACCAGGTCGGACCTACCATCCCTCCTTGGGCATCAACCACTACAGCATCCCCGGAAGGGTCGAAGGATTGAGCTTTGGTTTGATACTCCGACATAGGGCCAAATGACTGAAATCGACCATTCTCGCAAAAAACCCATTGGTTTTCATGAACTGGAATCTTTGCCATCATCTCACCAGACACCTTCTGCGGACTGGTCTCCAACCCGTTCAAAAGATGTCCGATATTCTTAACGATCAGTTTCATGGCTGTTGGTTATGTGGTGTAAAATTAAGCATTCGGCTTGGGCTAGTACATAACCCGGAAAGTTATCTTTGAATAATATGGATTATATTGAACTCACCTGTCAGACTGGTAACCAATCAGGTACTGATGAACCACTCATCGCGCTGCTAGGTGAGGTGGGCTACGAAATGTTTGAGGAATTTGATGGTGGATTGAAGGCATATATTGCTCAGGCAAATTTTAAAGAGTCCTTACTAACCGACCTATCAACCGGTACTTTCCTGCCCGGGGTGAATATCTCGTGTAGCTTCATGCTGATCCCGCATAGGAATTGGAATGAGGTCTGGGAGTCCAATTTCGAGCCGGTAGTCATCTCCGACCGTCTACTCATTCGTGCCGAGTACCATCTCACCAACCCGAATATTGGCATGGAATTGGTTGTCCAACCCCGGATGGCCTTTGGCACTGGGCATCACGCCACAACACATCAGATGCTTGAAAGAATGCTCGAGGTCGATTTCAGCGGCAAAAGTGTATTGGATATTGGATGTGGAACGGGGATCCTGGCCATTTTGGCTAAAAAACTGGGAGCATCCAATGTCTTGGCAGTTGATTTCGATCCAAATTCCGTCGAAAACACCATTGAAAATTGCAGGGTCAATCAGGTGGATGGTGTTCAGGTAAATGAAGGCACTATGGCCGATGTGGGGTCTGATAAATTCCATATTATTCTCGCAAACATCAACCGGAATATTATTCTTCAAGATCTCACGTTATATGAAAAGCACCTGATGAACGGTGGTACGCTGTTCACTAGCGGGTACTACTTGGAGGATTTGCCGCTGATAACCGATGCAGCCATCGGAATCGGTTTGAATCAGATAACCTCATCATCCAAGGATAATTGGTGTTGCACATTGTTCCAAAAAAATGCTTCATGACCATGATTTGCAAAAGACCCCTGATTTCACTTGTCGTATGTTCATTATTGGTGCTTTTCCAAGCCCCGGTGTTTTCTCAAACACCCAAGAGTTTCACTCACCAAACGGATAAGTTCTTGCAGGAGATGGAAAGTTTCCTTGCATTGACAAATAAGAAGGATGCTGAGGACCTCATTGAACGTTTCGAGCCCTATTGGGTGGGGTCATCCTTTGGCAATGATCAACGGGAACGGGTGTATTTCACTTGTGACGCCATGCTCAAAAAGCGACTGAAGCCATTCCCCGACTTCTTCAACTACATCAACACCTTGATTGTTTTTTCGGAGTCCGGATTGGATAAGAACAGTTTCGATGCATGGCACAACGGAATAGATAACCTGCTCTCAGGTTCCTCTAAAAACTTCAGTGCGTATTTGAGTGTGTGCAACGGATTGTTCCAAGGTGGATTCATCTATGATTCCCCCTCCGTGAAATGGCGTTCGTCATCCATGGATTATAAGTTCGAACAGGACTCCCTTCCCAAAGTGGTTTTTCCGGCTTTGGATCTGGTTTATATTTCAAAGGGTGATAGCTCTCGTATTTACTCTACCTCAGGTGTCTTTTATCCTACACTGAAAAGGTTTTATGGCAAAGGTGGGAGGGTGACTTGGGAGCGAGCTGGTTTGCCCACGGATCAGGTGTATTCAGACATTGGTAAATATGTGATTGATGTAACGGGGTCGGACTTTGAAATAGACTCCGTCACCTTTTACAATAAACAGCTGTTTCAGCAACCATTGATTGGTAAGCTTACGGATAAGTTGCTTGCCAACTCTGATTCATCCAGCACCACATATCCCCGATTTCGCTCATATAACGTCAATTTGGAAATCAAGGAGCTGATCAAGGATGCCAATTACAAGGGAGGGTTTTCCATGCATGGCTCCAAAATGATCGGCTCAGGAACCCGAAATGTTCCAGCTTCACTTATCTTTAATCGGAACAACAAACCCTTTTTGGTCGCCCTTGCTCAAAGCTTCGTCATCCGCAAGGATAAGGTCGTTACCGATAACACGTCGGTTGTTTTTTATTTCGATAAGGATTCCGTTTATCATCCAGGTGTTGAATTCAAGTACATCAATGAGACCCGCACGGTGACTATTACACGGCCATCACAGAGAACCGTTGGAACCCCCTTCGTTAATACTTTCCACAGTGTGGACATGTATTTTGATGTCTTGACTTGGAAAATCGATGATCCAATCATGGATTTGAAAATGGCAACATCCGGAGAGGAGGTTAAAATGGTTCTGGAGTCCAAGAATTATTTCAGGGCTGAACGGTACCAGCGGTTGAAAGGGATTGCCGACATCAATCCGCTTTTCCTCATCAAACAGTACTCCGACAAGGTGCAAAGCACTGAGATCACGGTTGCTGAATATTCAGCCCACCTGAAGATGAACGAGACGCAAATCAGGAGTCTGTTCATGAGTCTTAGCACACAGGGTTTTTTGTCATTCAATGCCAACACGGATATCGCTGTCATCAAGGAGAAGCTTTTTTATTACATCCAAGCCAACTCTGGGAAGTCTGATTATGATGTTCTGGAGCTTGGTTCGCAAATCACCGCTCGATCCAATGCAACTGTCAACCTGCTAAACTACGATATCAACATGCAAGGGGTTCCTCGCGTTTTACTGAGCGACACCCAGCGCGTGTATGTGGAACCCGCCGATCAGCAGCTGACCTTGAAAAAGAATCGCGACTTCGAATTCAATGGAAGGGTTAGGGCAGGGCGTTTCGATTTTCGGGGCAAGGGTTTTATGTTCAAGTATGATGATTTCAAATTTATTTTGAAGAATATCGATTCGTTGGCCATACGAATTCCAGGAACCGAGCCAGGACCTGATGGCAACATCCCTTCGCTTCCTTTGCAAAGTAACTTGCAAAACCTGACTGGTTATTTGGAGATTGATCGACCCGACAATAAATCATCGATCAAAAAAAGCCCTGAATATCCAAGGTTCACAAGCGAGGGTCCGGGTTATGTCTACTACGACAAATCCTCCATTCATAATGGAGTTTATGCCCGCGATCGGTTTTACTTCCAGGTTGATCCGTTCGTTATGGATAGTCTGGATAATTTTGTTGCCGGTGGCTTGAATTTCAAAGGCAAGCTGGTTTCAGGTGGTATCTTCCCCGATATTGTTGAGACATTAAAGATACAACCTGATCAATCTCTGGGCTTTCGTCGAACACTTGAGCCATCAGGATTGCCAGCTTATGGAGGGAAGGGAACTTACTTTGATCGAATTCGTTTGGATAATGATGGTCTGACGGGCTCAGGATCCATCAAGTATCTGACCTCAACATCCAGTTCTGAATCTTTTGTGTTCTTCCCTGATTCCACCAATGCCACCAATGTGGACTTTGACCTGTCGAAAGGCACTGTTGCGGGGGTGGTGTTTCCTCCAGCCACCGGAGTTAAAAATGAGCTGAATTGGAGGCCCGCGGTCGACCGTATGCAGCTGACGAAGACATCTGATGATTTTGTCATATACCAAGGACAAGTGAAGCAGGATGGCAAGCTTATCTTGACATCACAAGGATTGACCGGTAGCGGTAAGTCACGATTTGACCGTGCTGCATTGGTTTCAAAATTGATTAAATACAATGAAACCACTTTTGCAGCTGACACTGGTGATTTCGTCCTTGATTCCGATGATCCCGGACGGCCTGCTTTGGCAACTACAAACATGAAGGCCTTTGTTGACTTGAAAAACCGCTTTGGCGAGTTCGTTTCAAACGGTGTCGGTTCATATGTGACCTTCCCTTATAACCAATACAAATGCTTCATCGATCGTTTCAGATGGTTGATGGATGAAAAGAACGTGCTATTTGAAGATAAGTTGGCTTCCAAAGGAAGCAGGATGGGTATTCCGGGGGCGGAATTCATATCCATTGACCCTGCACAAGACTCGTTACGTTGGTATGCCGAAGAGGCCGTTTATAGTTTGGCGGATTATATCATTCGTGCCTCTGGCGTTAAAGAAATCGCTGTAGCTGATGCAAAGATCTTTCCGGATAGCTCTAAAATAGTTGTGGGGACGGATGCGTTGATCCAGCCACTGACGAAAGCGGTGGTTGTGGCCGATACCTCCACCAAATACCATGTGATTTCAGATGCCACCATCCGAATTCGGGCTCGACGAAGTTATTCAGGTGATGGAAGCTATGAATATGTTGATCAGTTAAAGGTCAAACACATTTTAAAGGTAACTTCTATCGGTGTGGATACAGCTTACAGGACCTTTGCCGACGGAGAAGTCGCCGAGACCTTGAATTTCCAACTGAGCCCCAACATTCAATATAAAGGGAAGATGCGTATCTATGCTCCAAGGCCTGGTCCATTCTTTACCGGATTTGCCCGTGCCAACCATGGATGCGACGCATTATTGAAGAACTGGTTTTCATTCTCAGCTGAAATTGACCCCAAAGGAGTGAACGTCCCGGTGAAGTCACCTAAAAATGACGAAGGCCTTTCGCTACACAGCACCATCAGTTTCAGCAGGGACTCGGCAAATGTATATGGTACGTTTATTTCAGGTAAGTCGGCTGCTGCCGATAAGGACATCATCTCTGCTGAGGGCTTGTTGTCGTTTGACAGCAAGAACAACTGCTTCGTGATTTCTCCCGATACCACGCCTGCTCAGAAATCCAGAAAGCAAAAGGAGGAGGAAGTCGAAAAGCCCTCAGTAAACACATTCGTGTTAAATAACAATGATTGCTCCTTTACGGGTACCGGCAGCTTGGATCTGGGAAGTAATTTCGGTCAATTCAAAATGAATTGTGCTGGTGTTGCCCAGTATAAGCCCGCAGAGGATACACTTCGGCTGGATATGATGGTGGGCTTGGATTTCTTCTTCAACAATGACGCATTGAAGGAGATGACGGATCTGATCCTTTCCTACTCGAATCTTCCCGCCACCAACGATAACAGGGATGTTTTCAAGAATGGTATCAGGGTATATTTGGATGAGAAAAAGGCTGCCAAGTTCATCGAGGAGAATGAAATGTATGG
>JBEAXM010000305.1:0-6049 GCA_041159805.1 Bacteroidota bacterium | reverse complement strand
CGTAATCACAAGTCCTGGCCGGAACAATGGCTTGTCCAGACTATCGGTTTTGTTTGAAAAATAATCCACCGCCAGACTGATACCCGACTTTTCACTTTGATCGTATACGATCTCCGCGTGCAGGTTTAGTTGCGTGTTGTCATCATAGTACACATCGTACTCGGTTCGCTCGCGGTAAACAGACCCGTTGCTGTTGTATTCGATGTTCTGGTAGTTGATGAAAAACGCATCGTCCTTGATTCGCTTGAGCGAGAACGAGCCAATGAATGCCAACTGGTTTTCAATCTTGATATTCACCCCTGCCTGCAAATCGAAGTTGTTCCTTTTGTTCAGCAGCGAGGGACCGTTAAAGTTTCCGATGAACGGATTTTCATAGGAGAGGGCACGATATGAATTTTTTTCGATGTCACCCGAAAGTTGTGCATAAGCCGAAATCGTTTCCTTGGCTACGCTGATGTCGAGTCGTATGTGGGGTAGGAGGTAATAGTTCGTCTTGTCAGTTGACTCAATCGGTATGTTGATTCCCGCCGTAAGACCCATCCTGCCGAATTTGCGTTTGATGCGTGGGTTGATCTTGAAAAGGTTCCGCTTGATCGAACCAAGCGAGTCGCTGTCGTAACTGGAAAGGTCAACAACCAAACCCCCACCTACTTTGAACTCCCCGAGCAGGGCTTCCAATCCACCATCAAAAAGCAATCCGCTTTCCTTATGGTTCAGGTTGTCCCTGAAATTCCCAAACTGCAAACTCGATTGATAACTGATGTCGTTGCCATTCTCGAGATTGCTCGCCAAGCCGATTTTGCCGATCACATCGGTGAAGTTGTGTTTCAATTCCGATTTCTCATAATTGGTGTCATCATATCCGTAGTAATGGTATCCGTTGCGGTCGAAATCAATGGATCCCGATAGCGTGTTGCCGCTGAAGAAACGGCTTCCGAAAACGCCCACGCCGGTTTCACTCATGGCTGGATAGCCGTCCCATCCTCTAACCTTTCCGGTTGACGACAAATGACTGAAATACGCGCCTGCATCGTATTCCTTCGAACGCAGACTGTTGAAGTATGCATCGACGAAAGGCGTGTTTTTGGTTCCGTATCCCGCCTTTACAAAACCTCGATATAGTTTTTTGATATTGTCGTCTTTGACTTTCACCGCTTTGATCGGTGTGATGGTGTAAATGGTGGGGAAGCGTACCTTGTCCAAGGCATAATTCATATCGGGCACGTAATTGACCATGGTGTCGCTTGCAGGAACGTCGCTGATCTTGTAAGCATCCGACAGCATGGGCTGATAGGCCTTGACCACATCGATTTGCTCATCACCCAAATCCTTTTGGGCAAAGGCGAGAGACGAAGCAAGCAAACAGGTTGCAAGCGTGACAATCAAAACAGGGTAGGGCAGGCCCGCTGTTGTGCGCATGTTGGTTGTTGATGGAATCGTGCTCATTCTCCGTTGATGTTTTGTATGGAGTCGTTTTCGCCTCCGAAATATTTTTTCTCTTTCTCTTCGATTTCCTTTTGTAATTGTTCGCTCTCTTTACGCTCTATTGCACTTAGCTTTTCCTTTGCCATGGAAGAGATATCCTCAGGATCGTCAGGTCCTTTTTCGTAATTCTCCACCAGCGATTGGTAGGTGGCCTTCGCCTGGAAGGTGTCTTTCAATGCAAGGTAATTATCGCCCAGCAGCAGGAACGATTTACCAAGCCAAAACTCATAGGAGGGTGATTGGTTGATCACATCAAAGCACATTTTCTGCGACTCCTTGAAGTTGTTCGATAGGTATTTGATGTAAGCCAGATTGTATTTTGCTTCAGCTCCCGCTTCGCTTTGCGGCACCTTGGCTACAAAGGCGAACTCTTTCTCTGCTGCTATGAGGTCGTTCATTGCCAGTGCCGAGCGAGCATTGAGCAGGTGTGCTTCTCGGACGAGGTCATTGGCAACCTTGTCGCCGGCAATCAAACGATCGGCGAACAGCCGCGTATTGTTGTAATCGTTCAGTCTGTAATGGCTGCGCATCTGGCCTGCTTGTGCCTCGATGATGTTCTCGCGGAAATCAGCCGACCCCTCCAATCGCTCGTAAAGTTTGAGCGCCTCGCCCCAACGGCTTTTTCCATAGAGGATGTTGGCTCCCTTCAAGAGTGATTTTTCGGTGAAGATGCTTCTTGGTTTTTCAATCACGAACAGATACCCTTCCAGTGCCTTGTCGAATTCCTTCACACGGAAATCGGATTCCGCTTTGTAGAAACGTGCATTGAGGGCATAATACCCGTCGGGGAACTTGCGCAAATACTCCTCGAAGCTTTTCGCCGCCTGGGTGTTGTCACCTTTCATGTAAAGCTGTTCGGCAGCTTCGTAAGTGATTGAATCTTGTGCGCCTGCGCTCACGGTAACCGATGGCACATCCTTCGCGTAGTCGAAGTAGCCCTGCGGGTTGCCGCTGCTCACATAAATGTTCTTGATGCCGGTAAGTGCTGCCACTGACTCGGGTGTTCCAGGATATTTACTCACCACTTGCTTGTAGGTTGACAATGCCTGCTCATCCATTTTCTGGTTGTACTGAGCCAGTCCAGTTTTCAAAAGCGCCTTTCGTGCATAATCGCTGTTTGGGAATCCACTTACCACTTTTTTGTAAACCTCCTCAGCGGCTTTGAAATCACCTTCAGCCAACAGTGCTTCACCACGTTCGTAGTTGGCGGCTGCGGCATAGGTGGATCGTGGGAAATCGGTCACCAGCTTCGCCATGGTGCGGCTTTTCTCGGCATTGTCGCCCTTGATGCCTTTGATGATGGCTGTTTGGAACATGGCATAGTCGGAGCTCTTGGCTTTGGCATCAATCGCCTGACCATAGAAGTTCAAGGCATTGTCATATTCCTTAAGCACCAGGCAGCCGTCGCCGATGCGGATCAATGCATCGTTGTATTTGGTGGTGGTTGTTTCCTGCTTGTTGCGGATGTATTTCCTGAACCAGGTGTTGGATTCGGCATAGTCCTCAAGCTTGAAGTGACAGTATCCAAGGTTGTAATGAGCGGTGTTGTACAGTGGTGAGTTGATGGACGGAGGGTTGAAAATGAAAATGCGGTATTGCTTCAAAGCCGCCTCGTATTGTCCCTGATGGTAGATGGCCTCTGCCTTCCAGTACATGGCGTTGGCGCGTATCATCTGGTCTGATTCGTTGGTGATGGCTTTGTTGAATAAGCCGATGGCTTTTTCGTAGTCCTTGTCGTTGAACAGTTCAATCGCCCTGAAGTAGGCCACTTTCTGATAGGCGGCATTCGCCTTGGGTGAACGGGCCCTGATCTTGTCCAAGGAGGCCAGTGCTTCCTTGTAGTTCCGCGTGGTGATCAGCAGTTGCGCAAGCATCTCATTCGCCTCATCCTTGTATTTGGTTTCCGGAAAGGCCGCGAGCATTTCATTCATGGCGTTGATGGCAACGGGCTGGAAGTTCAGCTCAAACGAGAGCTTGGCGAATGCGAACAGCGACTCCTCACGGATCTTGTTGTTGAACGTGTCGCGCGAAGCGAATTGGAAGGCGTTGCGTGCGGATTGCTTGTTGTTTGTTTTAAGGAAGCAGTCGCCCATGTTGTAGTAGGCGGTTTGTTGCATCTCGTCGCGCGTGAGCAGCGTTTTCTCAAAGTAGCTTGCCGCCTTTGAATGGTTTCCAACCTGGTAGTTGCAATATCCGAGCTGATAGTAATCCTCACGACTCAATCGCGGATAGGTCTTTTCAAACGACTCGAACATCTTGAGTGCCTGTCTGTAGTCTCCCTTTCCGTAATAGGACTCTGCCACGTACCGGTCTATTTCCGCCCGGTTCTTCACATCCTCCCGCTTCTCGATGGATTTATAGTAGCTCACCACATCGTCGAAACGCTTCTGCTCATAACGGATCTGGATCACGTAATAGGGAATCAGTGGTCCGAATGTTTCCGATGAATCCAACTGCCTGAAATAGTCGTAAGCGGTGTTCAGGTTGTTGTTCTGATATGCTACGTGGGCATAGTAGTAAATGGCGGCAGTGCGGTACCTCGACTCAACTTTCAAAATCTCCGAAAGGTTCTTGCTGGCAAGGTTGTAATCCTGGGTGTTGAAATACGAATAACCGGTTTTGAAATAGTACTCGGATATCTCTTCGTTGGTGAGGTAGCGCAGATCGGTCTTTTCGAAATACTCAGCGGCCTTCTTATGTTTCTTCTGTCGGTAAAGCACCCGTGCCGCTTCGAACCATGCGGTTTTGGCTTTAAGACTTTCAGGATACTTTTCTATGAATGCAACGATTTCCGCCTCGGCATCGGGATGGTAAAGCTCTGCACCACTGATCGCGCTGTAGTACTCCGCATTGATGCGGTTGTTCAACGGCGCACCCGGCTCTTCCGTAAGGAACTCGCGGAAGAGTTTCCTGGAGGCACTGTACTTCTGCTTTACGTACAACTCACGCGCCTTTTCATATTTTTTCGATGGATCGTAGTGTTCTTGTTGCTGCTGCGCCGATGCAGGCAAGTGAAGGGTCAATGCTACCAGCAAACAAGCAATTGGTAATGCGGAAGCATATGTGCGGATGGATATCATTTTCGGAGGTAAAAAATGGCTTGTATGCAAAGTTACTTGTAAGTAACGGCCACACTCGGTTCTTTATTTTGCACAACAGCCATTTTATCAACAGCCAGTTGGTGAAAAAGAGGGTCCGTTCCATTGATTTTATCCTCTGCAAGGCGCTCCGAAGTCACAATGTATTTAGTATGTTTGCAATGATCGAAAGACATTAGTGATGTATATCCTCAAGATCAAAGGCAAAGCCAAGATACCCGACTATGTTCAGCTGCGCGACGACAACTTCACGTTGTTGGCTTATTTCCGCGTAGACCGACCTGAGAAGGCATTGTCAAAGTGCGGATTCGGTGACAAGGAGCAAGAGGTAATCGCATTCATCCATGAAATGCCATTCGGAAAGGTTATGAAACTCGAGATATGACTACCGCCACCAACAATAGCAGCCAGCAGGCGATTGTGTCCCTCAAGGGAGCGAACATCTTTCAGCAGAAAAACCTGTTGCTTAGTAATGTCAATATTGATGTTTTCCCAGGTGAGTTCGTATACCTGATCGGTAAGACCGGTAGTGGCAAAAGCAGCTTCCTCAAGGTGCTGTATGGCGAACTGCCTTTGCTCCAAGGTACGGGCGAAGTGGCCGGTTATGGTTTGTCAGGATTGAAAGACAAGGAGGTTCCTTTCCTGCGTCGAAAGCTCGGAATCGTTTTCCAGGACTTCCAATTGCTGCCCGACCGTAATGCCCGCGAGAACCTTGTTTTCGTACTACGGGCCACAGGCTGGAATGAAAAGGACAAGATCAATGAAAGGGTAGCCGAGGTGCTCGGTAAGGTTGGGTTGGAGTCCAAAGGATATAAAATGCCCCACGAGCTATCGGGTGGAGAGCAGCAGCGCCTGGCGATTGCCCGAGCCCTGCTCAATGACCCGGAAGTCATTTTGGCCGACGAGCCCAGTGGTAATCTGGATCCGGAAACCAGCAACGGCATCATGCGCTTGTTTTTCGACATCAGTAAAAACGGACGCGCGGTGATCATGGCCACTCACAATTACACGCTCATCGAACGCTTTCCTGCACGCGTCATCCTGTTCGACCAGGGCAAGGTGGCCGAGCAATAGCTGTGCTTAACCTTTTTTGATTGCTAATGATGGCTTGTCACCAGGTTCAATAGCTTCTGAACATTGATGTCGTTGGAAAAGCTGTTACCAAGGATTTTTTCCCGAAGTGAAATTTCCTCTGATGAGAACTCAGTATCCATCAGCCGTTCAACAACACTTCTCGTTTCATCTGGGTCATCTGCCACATGACATAGCTCTTCGAGTCCCGTATTCTCAACCATGGGAGTGTTCACTACGGCAAACCGACCGTTGTATAATGCCGAGAGCAGCTTCAACTTGATACCGGTAGGCTGGAATGTGGGCAGGATGTTCACCTGCGCATCGCGAATCAAATCGTGAATCTGACGGGTGGAAAGGTCGCTAAGCAGGGTGATGTGGTTCTTCTTGAGTAC
>JBEAXM010000278.1:0-5436 GCA_041159805.1 Bacteroidota bacterium | reverse complement strand
TTACTCAAGTATGGGGGCGGTGGTGACTGGTATGCCAACCTCGAAACTTCGCTTCCGAACCTCATCAGGTTTTGCAATGAAAACCTAGGAACCAATATTGATCCCAGACAATCCATCGTTGAGGTTGGTTCTCCCGAAATTTTCAATTATCCGTTTGTCCACATGACCGGACACGGAAATGTAGTGTTCTCCCAGAAGGAAGCCGAAAACCTCAGGAATTACCTGATAGGAGGAGGATTCTTACACATTGACGATAATTACGGAATGGATCAGTTCATACGACCTCAAATGAAACGTGTTTTCCCTGAACTGGATTTCGTTGAATTGCCCGCTAACCACCCCATATACAACCAGAAGTTCCAATTCCCAAACGGCTTACCTAAAATCCATGAGCACGATGATAAGCCTTCTCAAGGCTTCGGTTTGATATTTGCCGGTCGGTTGGTTTGTTTCTACACCTACGAAACCGATCTGGGTGACGGATGGGAGGATCCCGATGTACACAAGGACTCTCCCGAAAACAGAAGCAAAGCATTGAAAATGGGAGCCAACATAATCAGCTATGCATTTAAACATTAAACCATCTATGAAAACTGAAGCTAAAATGAAATTACGTAATTGCTTTGTTGCAATCATATTGATTTCAGCCACCTCGTGCTCTACAAGTAAAAATGAAGAAAACGCAGATATGCAATACCCCGCCATACCCGTTTCCTATCCGGAGACATTTGCTGATGATTCCATCTCGGATAATTACCACGGTACAGCTGTTAACGATCCGTTCCGATGGCTAGAGAATGATACGGCTTCAGATGTCAAATCATGGGTTGAGGCACAAAACAAAGTCACTTTTGGCTACTTGGATAAAATTCCTTTCAGGAGTCAAATCAAAAACCGACTGACAGAAATATTCAATTACCCAAGGTATTCATCACCTTTCCGGGTCGGTGAATATTATTTCTTTTCAAAGAATGACGGGTTACAAAACCAGGCGGTGATTTATTTTCAAAAAGGCTTGGATGGCAAAGCGGAAGTATTCCTGGACCCCAATACCATGTCGGCAGATGGTACTGCAGCCATATCCTTGTTAGGCGCCAGCAAGGATGGTAAATACATGGCATACAGCACAAATATGGCCGGTTCCGATTGGCAGGTGATACAGGTAATGGAAATTGCCACCAAGACCAAGTTAAACGATGAACTCAAATGGGTTAAGTTTTCAGGAGCAGCATGGAAAGGGGATGGTTTTTATTACAGCCGCTATGATGAGCCTAAAAAAGGTCAGGAATACTCTGGCAAGAACGAGTTTCATAAGGTTTTTTATCATAAGATCGGTACACCCCAATCAGCCGATCAATTGGTTTATTCAGATTCGAAATTTCCTTTGCGGTATTATGGTTCAGAAACCACGGAAGACGAGAGATTCCTAATCATCAACGTATCGCAAGGGACGGATGGATCGGAGCTATATGTGAAGGATCTCAGTAAAGGCCAAAAGGATTTCACTCTGATTTTTAAAGGTTTTGATGACAATGCTTCGGTTATCAATAATGTTGGTGATAAGTTGATGGTGCAAATGGATAAGGATGCTCCCAACCAGAAAATCGTACTCATTGATCCTGCTAACCCCGATGAGAAACAATGGCAAACCTTGGTTCCGGAACAAAAGGACCTGTTGCAAGGTGCAGGAACCGCAGGAGGCAAGCTGTTTCTAAGTTATTTGAAGGATGTTACTACAAAGACTTTCCAGTTCTCATTGGATGGTAAAATGGAGCGCGAGATTTCGTTTCCCACTCTGGGTACAGCATCCGGATTTGGAGGCAAATTGGATGACAAGGTGTTGTTTTACAGCTTTACCTCATTTGTTTATCCGCCTACTGTGTATAAATATGATATTGCTTCAGGGAAATCGGAGGTGTTTCGTTCATCTGAAGTTAAATTCAATCCTGAGGATTATGAAACAAAGCAGGTTTTTTATCCAAGTAAGGATGGTACCAAGATACCCATGTTCATTGTACACAAAAAAGGTTTGAAGTTGGATGGTAACAATCCTACCTTGTTATACGGTTATGGTGGATTCAACATCAGTTTGACACCCTCTTTTAGTGCATCCAGATTGATTTTATTGGAAAACGGAGGTGTTTATGCCGTGGCGAATCTAAGAGGTGGGGGTGAATATGGCGAACGTTGGCATTCCGCAGGAAAATTGGACAAAAAGCAAAATGTTTTTGATGATTGCATTGCTGCCGCTGAATATCTCATCAAGGAAAAATATTCTTCACCAGCAAAAATGGCTCTGGAGGGTAGGTCAAATGGTGGATTGTTGGTCGGTGCAGTCATCAATCAACGTCCTGATTTGTTCAAGGTGGCCTTTCCAGGAGTTGGAGTAATGGATATGCTGCGATTCCATAAGTTCACTGTTGGCTGGGGGTGGGTCGTGGAGTATGGCTCCAGTGATACCACTTCACAGTTCCCAAATCTTTACAAATATTCGCCTTTGCATAATGTCAACCCTGAAGTAGAGTATCCTGCTGTCATGGTTACAACTGCCGATCATGACGATCGTGTGGTGCCTGCACATTCATTTAAATATGCTGCCGAGCTCCAGCGCAAGCGTAAAAACAACAAGAATCCATTGTTGATTCGTATTGATGTGAAGGCCGGGCATGGTGCAGGTAAACCAATCTCAAAGACAATTGACGAACAGGCCGATTTTTGGTCATTCATGTTTTATAATACCAATGCCAAGACAATTTATAAATGATGGTTTAATTGTGATATGAAAAAATCCCGGAGAGATCCTTCGGGATTTTTTTTATTCCTTTTGTCCGAAATAGCCTTTTTGTTCCATCTTGAAGGAAAAGAAGTTGAAAAGCAGCATTACTATTAGGAAGAAAATGACGATTTGTGCCGATGCAAGCATTTTTCCATAGGTGGTGACTGGGAAAAAGTCACCGTATCCAACACTCGCCGATGTTACAACACTGAAATAAATCGGATCAAACCAATGTTTGAACCCTGTATTGAAATTTTCACCATAGGTATATAGGTAAGCGAAACTGATCACAATTTGACCATAATCCAAAAACAACAATATCAAAGATCTCCTGTAGGACCTTGGTTTGTCAAAGAGGTCTGATGCAAATGCCAAGGTGGCTATATAGAGGATCGTTTCAAGCAGTAACCATGAAACAATGACTATCCAAAATGAATTGATCTTGATGTCATGGTATAGTAGCAGGAATGGTAAAGCAAGCTTGAATACAATGAACAAGTCCATTACCACCTCTTGAACCCCTATTCCTCTAGATCCAAACAATTGTTTGATGTAAATGCCTGGAAACAGAAACTGGGAGAAAGCCAACAACAGGCGGATTATTTTCTCCAGGCCGATATCATCCTGATGTTCATTGTGCCAAATGGATTTGATATTGCTCCACCGCTTCTTGATAACGTCATCCACAGGAATCTGATCGGAATCCTTGTCTGACAAGATTATTTTTTTGAAGACCTTCTTCATAAGAGTTCGCTTCCATTTTTGGAGAGCAAGGCAATTAACAAATAACCAAATCCGAAAATAGCGAATAAAAAACCGAATTTGTATGATGGTACCCGGGACGGGGGTCGAACCCGTACGGCCTTTTAGGGCCACAGGATTTTAAGTCCTGCGTGTCTACCAATTCCACCACCCAGGCGCAGGCTCCAGGACACTAGGAACCCGATTAAAGAGAAAGCCCTTTCACGCTTGAAAGGGCTTGGAGCGAAAGACGAGTCTCGAACTCGCGACCTCAACCTTGGCAAGGTTGCGCTCTACCAACTGAGCTACTTTCGCAATTGCAAGTGCAAATTTACATCCAAAATCAAAAATATCAAAATCTGTCAGTGTGATATTCTGCACTCTTTACTTTTTGATTATCAGCTTTTTAATGTCATTCAGCTTCATTAGGGCTTCCACAGGTGTTAATGTGTCGATGTTCGTAGTGCTGATTTCATCACGGATGCGCTCAAGAACAGGGTCATCCAATTTGAAAAAGCTGAGTTGGAGTGGATCATTGGTTGAATTCAATTTTTCCTTGAAATCGGAATCTTTGTCATAGTCTTTGCTCTCCAGGATTTTCAGCATCCGGATCGCAGTTTCGATGACGGTTGGTGGCATTCCTGCAAGCTTAGCAACATGAATACCAAAGCTGTGTTCACTGCCTCCCGGTGTCAGTTTTCTGAGAAATAAGATCCTGTTTTCTGTCTCCTTCACCGAAACATGAAAGTTCTTGATCCTGTCGCGTGTACCGGCTATTTCATTTAACTCATGATAATGGGTTGCGAACAAGGTTCTGGGTTTTGCCTTACCGTTTTCATGTAAAAAATCTGCAATTGCCCATGCAATTGAAATACCATCGAAGGTGGAAGTGCCTCTTCCAATCTCATCCAAAACAACCAGACTCCGGTCTGATATGTTGTTCATGATGCTGGAGGTTTCGTTCATCTCCACCATGAATGTGGACTCACCCGACGAGATGTTGTCGGACGCTCCGACTCTTGTGAAGATTTTATCCACCATACCGATATTCGCGGAAGCGGCAGGAACAAAACTTCCTATTTGTGCCATCAGTACGATTAGAGCCGTTTGCCGAAGGATCGCCGACTTACCTGACATATTTGGTCCCGTTATGATGATGATCTGCTGAGTGGAGGGATCCAAAAAAAGGTCATTGGGAACATAGCTCTCGCCCGTTTTCAATTGCCTCTCTAAAACGGGATGGCGTCCATCCCGGATGTCCAATGTCAGACCTTCATTCAATGATGGTTTGCAATAGCAGTTTTCAATCGCGGTTGATGCAAATGACAGTAAACAATCTAGTCTGGCCACACATGCCGCATTGGCCTGTATTTGTAAGATGAATTCGGATGTCTTCGAAACCAAATCTGCAAACAGTCTTTCCTCCAGCTCTAAAATCTTTCCTTCAGCACCAAGGATGGTTTCCTCGTACTCCTTCAGTTCATTGGTGATGTATCGCTCAGCATTAACCAGCGTTTGCTTCCGAATCCAATCGCTTGGTACCTTGTCCTTGTGCGTGTTGGTAACCTCTATGTAGTATCCGAAAATGTTATTGAAAGCAACCTTAAGGGATTGGATGCCGGTGCGGTCGGCTTCTCTTTTCTGGATTTCTAAAAGATGATCTTTTCCATTATGGGATATCTCTCTTAACTGGTCGAGCTCAATTGAAATTCCATCTCGGATTACTCCGCCTTTGGAAACCAGTGATGGAGGGTCGACATGCAGGGAATTCTCAAGTAATTGTAATAGGGCTTCGCATGGATTCATGCGGTCAACCAAACGAATCAATGCGTCAACGCCGGAGCCCTTGCATTTGCTTATTATTGGCTCAATCAATTCGAGCGATCTTTTTAGTTGGGCCAATTCACGAGGTGTTATCT
>JBEAXM010000230.1:0-4348 GCA_041159805.1 Bacteroidota bacterium | reverse complement strand
CAGTTACCCAGGTTTGGTGAAAATGGGTCCGTCGCTTATGAATGTGGCATTATTCCTTCGACTACCTGTGGTCCCAATTGTAAGGGCCACCATCTTCAAGCATTTCTGCGGAGGTGAGCATATTGAAGATTGCAGTAAGACCGTTTCAGAGCTTTGGAAAAACGGCATTGGAAGTATTCTAGATTATTCAGTTGAGGGTGCAGAGAACGAAGCGAGTTTTGATAATACAACAGACGAGATTTGCGCCACTGTGAATCGGGCAAATGGAGATCCGTCCATCCCGTTTTGTGTATTCAAGGTTACAGGTGTTTCGAGGTTTGCATTGCTGGAAAAGATAAGCAGTGGAGAGCCGCTTACGGATTTGGAACAGGAGGAATTCAACAAAGTCAAAAAACGCATTTCGAAGATCAGCGATTTGGCTGCCCTGAATGAGGTTCGCTTGTTTATTGATGCAGAGGAGTCATGGATTCAACCGGCTATTGATGGTCTTGCGAATGACATGATGGAAGTGCACAACAAGGAACAAGTGATTGTTTACAATACCGTCCAATTGTATCGCACAGACCGTTTAGATTTTTTAAAGCAATCGCATACGCGTGGAATGGAACGCGGCTACAAGAACGGATTCAAGTTGGTGCGTGGCGCATACATGGAAAAAGAGAGAAAGCGTGCCGCCGCCATGGGCTACCCATCGCCCATACAGCCCGACCATGCATCTTCTAACCGTGACTATGATGCAGCATTGGAATTCTGCATGAAAAACCACGATCGCATCTCTATTTGTGCGGGCACCCACAATGAGGCAAGCTCATTGCTGTTGACCCAACTGATGGCACAAAATGGAATGAACAACAACAACCCTTCGGTTTGGTTCTCTCAATTGCTGGGAATGAGTGACCATTTATCGGGAAACTTAGCAGCTGCAGGATACAATGTGGCCAAATATGTTCCATATGGACCAGTGAAATCCGTTTTACCCTACCTGATTCGAAGAGCACAGGAGAACACCTCCATTGCCGGACAAACCGGAAGGGAATTGTCAATGATCATCCAGGAACTGGAGCGAAGAAAAAAATCGAAGAAGTGAATCAATAGATGCGGGACGCCATTAGCAGGTTCAGGTCCCGGTAAGGCAATTTACTGAAGTCGCTCACAAACTTGTTCGTCACGGTTCCTTTATAGAGATAAATCCCACTTCGCACCGTTTTGTTCGACCAAAGAAACTCCTCCATGCCCCCCTCATCGCCGATGCTCATCAGGATGGGTGTGAAAATATTGCTAAGTGCGTAGGATGCGGTTCGGGCCACGCGTGATGCGATATTGGGTACACAGTAGTGTATGACACCATACTTCCTGAAAATGGGATTGGTGTGATTGGTAACCTCGGATGTTTCGAAACAACCACCTTGGTCAATGGAGACATCGATGATTACCGATCCTGAACGCATCTCACTCACCATCTCTTCAGAGACAATCACAGGGGTGCGGCCTTCGCGCGCATGTATGGCTCCAATCACCACATCGGCGGTTCGGAGTGCCTCAGCGAGCTGGTTGGGTACAATGGTGGACGTGAAAAGCTTTTGACCGAGGTTACGTTGAATCTTGCGAAGCTTTGAGAGATTGTTATCAAAAACCTTGACCTGTGCCCCGAGTCCCATGGCGGTCCGGGCGGCATTTTCACCAACAGATCCAGCTCCCAGGATTACCACTTGTGTGGGAGGTATTCCCGTTACTCCGCCAAGTATCTCTCCCCGACCAGACATGGTATTGCTCAGATATTCAGATGCGATCAGGATTGCAGTGCCACCTACGATCTCGCTCATGGCTTGGATGACCGGAAGCACTGCTGTTTCATCACGCATATACTCATAGGCCAAGGCGGTTATCTGCTTGGACTTCATTCTTGCAATGAAATCCTTTGGTTGCATGGCTATCTGCAGTATTGAAAAAAGCGATTGCTTGTCCTGCAGCAACTCGAGCTCCAACTCAGAGGGCGGAGCCACTTTCATGATGATACCGCTATTGCGATACACCTCTCCAGCTGTTGCTGCTATAACGGCACCGGCTTCGCTAAAATCCGTATCGGTGAAGTTTGCATTCTTACCGGCATTGGTTTCAATAGTAACCTCGTGGCCGTTGTTCACCAGCAAGGCAACTGACTCAGGAACCAAGGATATCCTGTTTTCCTGAAAAGAGGTCTCGCGTGGTATTCCGATGGAAAGTCTTTTGTTGCCGGTTTTAACCGGAACCATGCTCTCTTGAGGTTGCAACAACCCCTCTCGGGCGATATTGGACAGATTTGGATCGTTCTTTGGGCGGCTCATACCAAAAGTTTAAAGGTTCGCTCCTGGTTATTGACATCTATTTTGATTTTCACCGCATCCTCCGAAAGCAGATTGGGGGCTTTCTCGGGCCACTCGATGAAACAATAGTGTCCACTACAAAGATAATCTTCCATCCCGAAATCCAAAGCTTCGGACTCCTTTTCCAACCGGTACAGGTCGAAATGGTACACTGGCTCCCCAGACTTGGTGGCATATTCGTTGACAATGGTGAAAGTTGGGCTGGTCACATTGTCGGTAACCGTTAACGCTTCGCAAAGGTGTTTCACCAGAGTGGTTTTGCCTGCACCCATGCCTCCATCGAGAAGTACGATCCGTGAATCTCCAATGTGTTGAACAAGTTCATTTGCGACCCTTGGAAGGTCTTCCAATCGATCACAAACGCACTTGTAGACCTCATTCATCATTTGCTGGCAAGGGTGATGCACGGAATAATCATCTCCTCCAAGGAAATGCCTCCGTGCTGAAATGTGTTCCTATAAAAGTTCACATAGTAGTTGTAGTTGTTCGGATATGCGAAGAAACGATCCTGTTTCGCAAAAACAAATGCAGTGCTCAGGTTGGTTCGAGGCAGCATGGCATCGGCAGGATTGCGCACCTCAAAAACATCGCGCTTCTCGTATGTAAGACTTTTTCCCTGCTTGTATCTCAAGTTGGTATTCGTGTTACGGTCACCTACAAGCTTTGATGGCTCTTTCACACGGATGGTTCCATGGTCGGTGCTGATCACGACCTTCACTTTCCTGGCCGCTATTTTGCGTATGATTTCCAGCAGGGGTGAATGCTCAAACCATGACAAGGTAAGGGAACGGTAGGCAGACTCGTCGTCCGCAAGCTCCCGAATCACCTGCATATCAGTTCGGGCATGTGAAAGCATATCCACGAAGTTGTAAACGATAACGTTCAACTTGTTTTGAAAGAGATTGGATATGTTTTCAGCGAGATCCTTTCCAGCATCAAAGTTGGTGATCTTGTTATATGAAAACTTCATTTGCTTACGCAGACGCTGAAGCTGATCGGCAAGGAACTCCTCCTCGTGCATGTTCTTGCCTCCCTCATCTTCGTCATTGAACCAAAGCTTCGGGAACCTTTTCTCAATGTCAGAAGGCATCATGCCGGCGAATATGGCATTACGGCTGTATTGCGTAGCTGTTGGCAGGATGCTGTAATAGGTTTCCTCCTCAACCACCCGTAGCTCTTGACTGATAACGGGAGCGATCACTTTCCACTGGTCAAAACGCAGGTTATCGATGAGCAGAAAAAACACCGGTTCGGTAGTGGATTCCGCTACAGGAAGAATCTTCCTTCTGAAAAGTGTGTGCGACATCACAGGCGCCTTTTCATCGTTCTTGAGCCAATCGAAATAGTTGTGTTCAACAAACCTGGAGAATTGCAGATTCGCCTCATCCTTCTGCATGGTCAGGATCTCATACATGCCACCATCGCCCGACTTGTCGAGCTCAAGCTCCCAGAATATTAGCTTGCGGTAAACATCCGACCATTCCGAATGGCTCATTCGGTCATTCAGTTGCATGCCGATTTGTCGAAACTCCTGCTGATAGTTGGAAGTGGTCTTTTCCCCAACCAATCGGCGCGTATCGAGGATTTTTTTAATGGACAGTAAGATCTGGTTGGGATTGACTGGCTTGATCAGGTAGTCAGCAATCTTGGAACCGATGGCATCCTCCATGATATGCTCCTCCTCGCTTTTGGTGATCATGACCACGGGCACGGATGCGTTTATCTTTTTCATCCTAACCAGCGTCTCCAATCCGGAAAGTCCTGGCATGTTCTCATCCAAAAAAACAATATCAAACGGCTCTTTGCCGAACATATCGACAGCGTCTTGGCCGTTGGTGGTTGTTTTTACTACGAATCCCTTTTCCTCCAAAAAAAGTATGTGGGGCTTCAACAAATCCATCTCATCATCAGCCCACAGAATGTTCGGTTTATCCATCAAAATGAACTATTTTTACCAATATTATTTGAAAAACATAAAGTTACAT
>JBEAXM010000175.1:0-8286 GCA_041159805.1 Bacteroidota bacterium | reverse complement strand
CTGTTCAACCGCTCCAAGAAGGCCTTGCTTTCCTCATTCAGGTTGACGGTTTTGTTACGCTCTTTGAATTGCTGCAACTCTGCCTCTACATCACTTACCGCCTTGCTTGTTTGATCCAGCTGTTGCTCCACAAAGTCAAGTGTCAATGAAGCAACAGATGTCTTATCCATAACATCACGCTTGATATACACTTCGCAAAGCTTGTTCAAGACATCCGCTGCACGCTCAGGTATCTCGTCGCGGTAAGAGAGATCCACTATGGTTGCATCCTTGTCTGGCGACTCGATCTTAAGTCTTCCAACCATTTCTGCGATCTGCCTATTTGAGTCGTGGATTACAAACTCGTAATTGGCAAACTCCTTGTTGCGCACGAAATCCGTTACCGGCTCAACAGTGAGTTTGAAATGTTCCGATTGAAACAGCTTTCCGTAGGTGCCTTGCTGGGAAAAAGAAAAACGATTGCCTGAGTTATCGGTTGATGAAACAGAAAGTGTGAATGAGTTGTCAGAAGTGTAGGACAGTGCAAAAGGAATGTCCATCAGCCATCTTGGAATCGCCACCGAAGTATCAACCTTCACGATGAACGGGTGCTTCCTGTAGCGGGGAACGTAAGGGAAAATGGATGTGTTGTAATAACTGACACCTAAACCCAGCTCGGCGATTGTCTGACCCATTACCGCCCTGGAACCCAGGATGCCTTTCTCGGTGGCTACGTTGGCTTGTTCACCGAAAAGATCCCCGGCGATGAAGTCCTCCATTTTGATGGATGGCTTACTCGACTCTTCAATCAACACACTTGCCGTTGATTCGTACACAGGGAGTGTGGTTTTCAAATACAGATAGGCCAATGCCAGAAAGGCGGCAATGGATGCAACAAACCACCAGCGA
This sequence comes from Bacteroidota bacterium, assembly GCA_041159805.1. Lineage (GTDB taxonomy): Bacteria > Bacteroidota > Bacteroidia > AKYH767-A > OLB10 > JALRAP01. The sequence goes on along the minus strand of JBEAXM010000175.1, from coordinate 7,398 downwards.
TTGGCTCTTATGCTGTCAGCCAATCCGGAAATGTCAATATCGTCTCCGCTTGGATTTTTGTCTGTCTTGCGGTTTGTCATCGGATCAGTTTGTCTCCCTTAATATAAGTGATGAGATCAACGTGAGTGTTGCAATGATGGAAGTGATTACAGCCACCGTGGGGCTGATGGTGACCACACCCCTGCGCCTGAATGGTTGAACGTAAACCACATCGTCGGGGTAAAGCCAAGCAACCTCTGAGTCCAAGGGCTGCTTTGTTGTGATGTCAATCAATATCTCCTTGTAACCTGATTCGGTTTGTCTGATCAACTTGATGTTTTTCCGGTTGCCGTAGTAGGTAAGGTCGCCCGCCATGCCGATTCCCTCCAACAACGATATCTTTTCGTTGGGGATGTAATACAGTCCTGGCTTATTGACTTCGCCCAGGATGGTGACCTTGAAGCTAAGCTTCTTAAGAACCACTACGGGGTTATCCATGAACTCCTGGAACTTGGCTGAAACGGCGTCCTTTGCTTCAGGGATCGACAATCCACCGACCATAACCTTTCCAATCAACGGGATTTCAATATTCCCTTGGGGATCAACCACGATACCCTTTTCGTACGAAGAACGGTTGTCGACCATTTGACGATCAGTGGATGCGGCCACACCAGGAAAAGCCTCAGCATTTATGGTGTAAACCTGAACGGATAGGATATCGCCCGACTTGATTCGAAGAGTGAAATCAGGGCTCTTTCCAGAGCTAGATGCCTCCTCCGTCTGCAAATAGGTGAATTTCTTTAATGAAATACAGGATTGTGTGGCCATTGCGAGGAGTATCGCAGCCAAGATGTAAATGTTTTTAGACATGCGTTTGGTCATGCTTCCTATTGCAACAACCCCCGGGCAATAACTATCTTTTGAATCTCTGATGTCCCCTCGTAAATCTGGGTGATCTTGGCATCACGCATCAGACGCTCGACATGAAACTCCTTCACGTATCCGTATCCTCCATGTACTTGCACCGCTTCAACAGTGGTGTCCATGGCAACCTTTGAAGCATACAGTTTGGCGATGGAACTGGCTTGACCATAGTCGGCACCTTGATCCTTTAACCAAGCCGCTTTCAAACATAACAAACGCGCCGCCTCGATTTCAGTGGCCATATCGGCCAACTTGAATTGTATGGCCTGGTGCTGGCTGATCTCCTTGCCAAAGGCTTTGCGCTCTTTTGAATATTTTAGAGCGAGTTCGAAAGCGCCCGAGGCGATACCCAATGCCTGGGCAGCAATCCCGATACGACCTCCCGTCAAAGTCTTCATAGCGAATTTGAATCCAAAACCATCCTCACCAATCCGGTTCGCTTTTGGAACCTTCACATCCGTAAACATCAACGAATGGGTGTCGGATCCGCGAATACCCAATTTGTTTTCTTTGGGGCCTATGCTGAAACCAGCCATACCTTTCTCAACAATCAGGCAATTGATGCCACGATGGCCTTTGGCTACATCGGTTTGGGCCATCACCAGGTAAACGCTAGCGCTACTACCGTTGGTGATCCAGTTCTTGGTCCCATTCAGTAAATAGTGGTCGCCCATATCGATGGCGGTAGTGCGCTGCGAGGTGGCATCTGATCCGGCCTCCGGCTCTGACAAACAAAATGCACCTATCATTTCGCCTTTGGCCAATGGCACCAAATATTTCTGCTTTTGCTCTTCGTTCGCGAAAGTCTCCAACCCCCAACAGACCAGGGAATTATTTACCGACATCACCACAGAGGCAGAGGCGTCAACCTTGGAGATTTCCTCCATGGCAAGCACATAAGAAACGGTATCCAATCCGGCTCCGCCGTATTTTGGATCCACCATCATGCCCATGAAACCCAGCTCGCCAAGCTTTTTGATTTGCTCGGCAGGGAATTTTTGGTGCTCGTCTCTTTCGATCACCCCTGGCAATAATTCATTTTGTGCAAAATCTCTTGCGGCTTGCTGCACCTGCAGGTGCTCTTCAGTCAATTCAAAATGCATAAAAGGTATTTTGAGAATGTAAAATTAGGTTTTTTAGCCCCTCTAAAGATAATACGAACTAAAGTTTTAGTACTTTGTTACCTACATCAAACCCGATACAAAAAAACCACCTGCCATGGAATCGTTAAGTACAGATAATCAGTTGTTTGCGGGAGTAATGTCTGGAACATCCCTAGACGGGTTGGATATCGCGTTTTGTCGATTTAATCGTACCAGCTCTGGAATTGGATTTCAAATTGATCATGCCCAAACCATTCCGTATGACCAGGCAACAAAAGCCATGCTTGAGCAGGCGTACTCTAGCGACGGACCCACACTAGCCAAATTACATGCCGATTTTGGAAGGTTCATTGGAGAACAGGTGGTTCGATGTGGTGAATCGCAGGGTCTCACCCCCCTGTTCATCTCCTCACATGGACACACCATCTTTCACCGACCTGACCTGGGTTACACCTTTCAGTTGGGGCTAGGCGCAGCCATCGCAGCGGCATCGGGAACCGATACGATTTGTGATTTCAGAACTACGGATGTAGCCCTGGGAGGACAAGGTGCGCCCCTAGTACCCATCGGTGATCGTTTGTTGTTTAGCGGCCATAAGTTTTGCCTGAGCCTTGGCGGAATTGCCAACATCTCCTACGAGCAATCGGGAGAAGTCCTGGCTTTCGACATTTGTCCCGTAAACATGGCACTGAACATGCTATCGAGAGAGGCAGGGTTTGAATTTGACGATGGTGGAAAATTGGCCTCGGAAGGACTGGTGAATGAATCCTTGTTGAATGCATTGAACCATTTATCCATCTATGCATCAACAGGCCCTGTTTCGCTCGGTAGAGAATGGTTCGAAAGGGAGTTCCAGCCATTGATCATCAATGACGAGATACCATTATGCGACCGACTACGCACAGTAACGGAGCATGTTGCAGCAAGGATTTCCAAAGTGCTTTTTAATTCTCCAGGCACCACCATGCTGACTACAGGAGGGGGAGCTTTCAACGACTTCCTGATTGAATGCATTGAAGAACAAGTGTCCAAGCATGGTATCCATGTGGTTGTTCCCGACCAAGAGGTTGTTTCATTCAAAGAGGCATTGATCTTTGCCCTTTTGGGATGGCTGCGGGTCAATGAGGAGGTAAACACCTTCTCCTCTGTAACCGGATCGAGAAACAATTCCGTTGGAGGCTGCATATACCTTGGGGCATGACCATGGTGTCATTAACTATCTTTGACCGCGCATCATTAAATCAACTTTTCACAAACATCCCTACATATGTTGCAGATTTCATTTGACCCGTTTCCCATACTAACCACCGAGCGACTGGTGTTGAGGAGACTAGTTGATTCAGATGCAAAAGACATTTTCAGACTCCGAAGCGACCAGGAGTTGATGCGATACGTTGCGAGGCCAATTGCAAAGAGTGAACAAGACGCGTACGGCTTGCTGGAGCGTGTAGATAACGGAATAAAATCTGGGGAATCAATCAACTGGGGCATTACACTCAAAGGAGCCGATCAAATCATCGGCGTTGCCGGCATAGTGAGAACCACACCCGAACACCACCGCGCTGAGATTGGATATTTGCTTGCCTCCGAACACCAAAGAAAGGGCTTCACTGCTGAAGCCATCAAGGAGATTTTAAATTATGGTTTCAATCACCTGAATCTTCATCTTATTGAAGCGGTAACCGACCCTCGTAATACCGCATCCATTTCCGTACTCAAAAAGCTGGGGTTCTCCATGGACGGCCATTTCCGTGAGAATACATATTATGAAGGGAGTTACCTTGATTCCATGCATTTCTCGTTATTATCCAAAGACTTTAAACGATAAACCGGGCTTAGGTCCGTTACGTTCATCTGTCTATCTTTGCGGCTGAATAAGCGATTGATATGTTGGATAAACTGAAGAAATTCGAAAATCAACGACCCGAAATAGTTTTTGAATGGAAAGACCGTGAAACGGATGCCGAGGGCTGGCTTGTAATCAACTCCCTTAGAGGTGGTGCTGCTGGCGGAGGTACCCGGATGCGTAAAGGCCTCGATAAGCATGAGGTGACCTCATTGGCCAAAACCATGGAGGTTAAATTTTCAGTGGCAGGTCCGCAAATAGGAGGCGCTAAGTCGGGTATCAATTTTGACCCATCAGACCCCAGAAAAGAGGGGGTATTGAGAAGGTGGTTTAAAGCAGTACACCCCATCCTTAAACATTACTACGGAACCGGTGGCGATTTAAATGTGGATGAAATCCATGATGTGATCGCCATCACCTCCGAAAACGGATTGCTTCATCCGCAAGAGGGGGTGGTCAACGGACATCTTGGAACCGATGAGAAGTTGAGACATGAGAAAATCCTACGGCTGAGGATGGGTGTAGTGCTGCCTGTTACCACTACTGGACTCAAAGTGCCATCAGATAAAGGTTATACGGTTGCCGACATGATCACCGGATTTGGTGTTGCCGAATCCATCCGTCATTATTATGAGTTATCAGGCCGGTCCATCAAAGGAAAAAAAGCAATCATTCAAGGTTGGGGCAACGTTGGCGCAGCAGCCGGCTATTATCTCTCCAAGTGTGGCGCATCCATCATTGGAATCATCGATCGCGATGGCGGGGTTTTGAATCCTGAAGGATATTCGCACCACGAGGTATGTCAGCTTTTCACCGGAAGGGATGGCAACCGACTGATTTCTCCGGATATGATTCCATTCGATGAAATCAACAATGTCATCTGGGACAGCGGAGCCCACATTTTCATTCCAGCGGCCGCTTCCCGCTTGGTAACACGCGACCAAGTGGATCGGATGGTTGCCAAGGGACTTGAAGCCATTTCATGTGGCGCCAACGTTCCATTCGCCGACCAGGAAATCTTTTATGGACCCACTACTGCGCATGCCGACTCAAAACTGACCTTGATACCTGACTTCATTTCAAACTGCGGAATGGCTCGCGTTTTCGCCTACCTCATCACTGAGGATGGTGATATCACCGATGAAGCGATTTTCGAGGATGTGTCGTATGTAATACGTGACTCCATCGAAAGCATCAAGTCTAGATCCAGCTTACATACCGGAATCACAGCCACAGCATTCAACATCGCCCTAGATAAGCTCAGTAATTGATGGAATTGCTTGACTCACCCCTTTGGGACAAAATTTATTTTGGCAATACGCTGGCCAACTGCATATGGTTCGCTTCCATCCTGCTTTTTGGCTTATTGTTCAAAAGGGTTTTATCAAAAATTTTCTCTTTCACGCTATTCAAGCTTTTCAAAAAAGTATCAGGTAATGCGACCGCCAACGAGTTCCATGAATTATTGAAAAAACCTTTTTCAGTCTTCATGATGCTTTTGGTTGGCTACTTAGCTGTAATCCAACTTGAATACCCATGGGGTAAGCCAGCACCAGAATCCAGATGGCATTTATTCGAAAATTTCATCGCCACCGGTTTCAGCATTGCAGTCATCGCCTCCATAACATGGATTCTGTTGCGTGTGGTGGACTTTTTCGGATTGATACTGTACTACCGTGCTGCCAAAACCGAATCCAAACTGGATGATCAGTTAGTACCCTTTTTCAGGGACGGATTGAAAATATTGGTTGTGATATTGAGCTTCTTTTTCACATTGGCTTCCGTCTTCGATGTGAATGTAGTAACCTTGATTGGCGGATTGGGCATCGGTGGATTGGCCGTGGCTTTGGCCGCCAAGGAAACTCTGGAAAACCTATTGGGATCATTCACCATATTTCTTGACAAGCCGTTCACCGTTGGCGACCAAATCAAAGTTGGAAATGTAAGTGGGCACGTAGAGTCGATCGGGCTACGCAGTACCAGGATACGCACTTTGGAAAAAAGTCTGATCACCATGCCTAACAAAAAAATGGTTGATGCTGAGTTGGAAAACATAACTGAACGCACCATGTGGAGAGTGCGATTCACTTTAGGATTGAACTACTCGACGAATACGGAATCGCTATCGAAAATAACCCTTCAGATAAGATCACTCCTTGAGTCCAACAACATGATTGATGCGAATCCGGTTGTCAGGTTCGAAACGTTCGGACAAAGCTCGTTGGACATACTGATATCATATATGGTGAAGACGAGTGCCTTTGATGAGATGATTGCTGTTCGTGAAAATCTGAATTTTGAAATCATGCGCATCGTCCAATCGAACGGAGGTGATTTCGCATTACAAACACCTGGTGTTCAAATCGAAAAACCTGTCAAATAACATGGAACGATACAGCCAATTAAAAGCGATGTTCGCCATCACTCGCGCCAGTTTGCGTTCCATCACCCGTAGTCCGTCAGCAGTTGTTTTTACCCTGTTGTTCCCCTTGATCTTCATCCTGGTATTTGGTTTCATAGGGGGGAATGAAATCAAAATCAAGGTGGGACTGCTATCCACCTCCGAGAAAGAAAACATGTTACATGAAGAGGTAGCCGCGCTGCCCGGTGTTGAATTGATCGAAGGCGAAGACACTCAGCTGATGGAACAGGCAGCCAAAGGCCGACTGGATGCAATTGTAAACATCAAATACAATACCGATAGTGCCGGTCCGGAATATATTTTGGAGGTAAAACCCTCTACAGCCAGTCCAGAAAAAGGCAAACTGTTTTTGTCACTCACACAAAACCTCACTTATCGCATCAACATGGGCGATGTCCCTACAAACCAAACAAAGGCAGTGCTTCGGCAAGGCGAAGTTTCGGGGCGTAAATTTTCGATGATTGATTTCATCTTGCCCGGACAATTGGGATTTTCCATTTTGAGTACAGGTGTATTTGGAACCGCGTTTGTGTTTTTCAACCTGAGGCAAACGTTGGTCATTAAACGGTTCTTCGCCACACCCATCAAACGGCCGTTCATCATTTTGGGTGAAGCATTGAGCCGCATGGTGTTCTCACTGACCGGTGCACTCTTCATCATACTCGTTGGGTATTGGTTTTTCGGTTTCACGCTCATCAACGGTGCAGTAACCGCATTACAAATGATGATGCTGTCAGCCCTGGGGTTGATCGTATTCATGGGATTTGGCTTTGTGATATCGGGTTTGGCGCGCAACGAGTCCATGATTCCGCCTTTGGCCAATTTGATCACTTTACCTCAGTTCCTGCTCTCGGGAACCTTTTTTCCCATTGAGTCGTTCCCATCCTGGCTTCAACCCATTTGCAACTTCCTGCCCCTCACCTATTTGAATGAAGCCCTTCGTCTGATTGCCTTCGAAGGAGCCGGGCTACAAGACATTTGGGTAAACGTTTTGGTTGTAGTGGGATGGGGTGTGGTGGTTTACTCGTTGGCTGTCAGGTTTTTCCGTTGGGAATAGGCGCCTTAACTTACTGAAAAGATGTTTGTTAAACAGCTACGTGAAAATGGGCTGGTCTGCTTAAATT
>JBEAXM010000169.1:0-2870 GCA_041159805.1 Bacteroidota bacterium | reverse complement strand
GGTCAAGGATTTCATCAACGCGCCCTCCGAACGCGAGATTGTTTTTACAGCGGGCACCACCGATTCCATCAATTTAGTCGCATCCTCCTTTGGACGCAAATTCATCGGACAAGGAGACGAGATCCTCATCAGCGCCATGGAGCACCATGCGAATATCGTACCGTGGCAATTGTTGTGTGAAGAAAAAGGCGCCGTCCTGAAAGTGATACCCATGGATGATCGCGGCGTGCTCATGATTGATCAACTTGATGCGCTTATCACTGATAAAACCAAATTGGTGAGTTTAGTGCACACCTCCAATTCGCTGGGCACCATTAATCCCGTTCAAACAATCATCACCAAAGTACACCAGCGAAATATTCCTGTGCTGGTGGATGGCGCACAAGCGGTAGCCCATGGCCGCGTGGATGTGCAGGCGATGGATTGCGACTTCTTCGTTTTCTCCGGACACAAGATGTTCGGCCCTACCGGTGTGGGTTGTTTGTATGCCAAGGAGCAGTGGCTCGAAGCGATGCCTCCCTACCGAGGTGGTGGAGACATGATTCGCTCTGTGAGTTTTGAGAAAACCACCTACAACGATATCCCATTCAAATTTGAAGCAGGCACACCCCACATAGCCGGAGTGATCGGAATGGGCGAAGCCATTTCTTACATGAACAGTATGGACCTGTCGGGGGCCCATGCACATGAGATGACCTTGTTACAGGAAGCCACCCAAGCATTATCGCAATTGGCCCACGTACGGATCATTGGACAGGCCGAACAGAAAACATCACTGGTATCCTTTGTCATCGACGGCGTGAATGCCATGGATGCGGGCATGTATCTCGACACAATGGGCATTGCCGTACGCACTGGCCACCACTGCACCGAACCAGTGATGCATCGCTTCAACATTCCTGGAACCATTCGCGCCTCATTCATGTTTTACAACACGATTGAAGAGGTGCATCAGTTCACTGAAGGGGTTAAAAAAGCCATCGCACTGCTTCGTTAAGCCACTTTTTTCAAATTTTTTTACAGGATCTTGCAATTGCCCTTTTGAACAAAAGGCATTCTAATGGCAATGATCACCGCAGAAGCCAACGTAATCAAACCCACTACTTCGATGGCAGCCACAACGCCGAAATGCTGTGCTATGGCACCCGACATCACGGCACCTATCGCATAACCCAAATCGCGCCACATGCGAAAAACGCCAACCGACTCCGACCGTTGTGTGGGTGTAGTGGCGAATGAGATCACGGTGAGGAAGGTGGGATACACCAAAGCGGTACCCAATCCCAACAGGACGGAAGTGATGATCAAAACGGGAAATGAAACAAAAGCAGCCATAACGAATATGGCCAACCCCTGCAACAACATTCCAACGAACAACAACCACTTGGGTGGACACACATCGGCCATCCTGCCTGTAAACAATTGTGCAATGCCCCATACAGCAGGATATATGGCAACGATCTGTCCAATATCCATTTGCGAATAGCCGTTGGCAATCAGCAGCAATGGCAACAACCCCCAGATCATGCCATCATTCAAATTGTTGACCAACCCAGCTTGCGTAACCGAACTCAGTGTATGATCCTTGAATGTTGTCTGCATGAAGACTCCCTTGAGGTTTTCACGTGGGAATTCGGTGGCCTCCTTCTGCATAAAGCCGGTTGTATCCTTCACCCATATCAAAGTCAGCAACAAACCCAACACGGCGATTGCCAGGCCTATTAGGAACGGATACGGTATGACGCCATAATCCTCGGCAATGATACTGGTGACCCATGCCATGATGCCAATGGAAAAATATCCGGCAAATTCATTCAATCCCATGGCGAAGCCACGGTTCTTCTCCCCTACGATATCGATTTTCATGATCACCGTACTGCTCCAGGCAAAACCCTGACTGAGCCCCAGCAACAAGTTGGCAAACACCACCTGGTTCCAATCATTGGCATAGATCAAAATCAATGGAACAGGAATGGCTATAATCCATCCGAACAACAATAGTCTTTTTCTACCAAACCGATTGGCCAATTTACCGGCGTAATAGTTCGCCACAGCCTTACTCAATCCAAACGCCGCGATGAAAGACAACATGGCCGTGCCGGCTGTCATTCCAAAGCTCTGTTGGGCAAAGCTGGCAAATACTGACCGCTCCATGCCCAGCATGCCGCCTACCAAGGCGTTTACCAGTACCAATAGGGTGAACTGTCGCCAATTTTCACGTAGTCCTTGAAGGGGTTGGAGCTGCACAAAAAGTCGTTTGCACGAAAATACAATTGTGCAGGAAATAGTTATGTGCTTAAAATCACATTGATACAGCTAATGCAATAAAAATATTCAGCTGTTAATATGATTTCGAAATTGAACGGGGGTTCTACCCGTCTTGCTTTTAAAAAGCTTATTGAAATAATTGGGGTGAGTAAATCCCATTTGGAGTGCTATTTCACTTACCGTCTTATCTGATGAAATCAAAACATCCTTAGCCGCCTCTATCAAGTGGTAATGGATGTGCTCCTGGGCGGTTTTGCCCGTTTCGGATTTCAACAAGTCACTAAGATAGCTAGGTGACAAATGAACCTGTTCAGCCAAATAGGCAACAGTAGGCCAGCCCTGCGTGTGGGATGATTCAGAACGAAAATGACCCCTCAACAAAGACTCCACCTTGTTGACAACGGATCTATTTGAATGACGCCTGGTAATCATTTGCCTGCCATAGTAACGAAGGCAGTAATTCAGTAGTAAATCAATATTGGAAACAATGATGTTTTGACTATGCACATCAATATTCTCGTTCAACTCCTCATTGATGGATTGCACACATTCAAATAAAATTATTCGCTCCTTTTCGGATAAATGCAGGGCCTCTGTAACAT
>JBEAXM010000079.1:0-4520 GCA_041159805.1 Bacteroidota bacterium | reverse complement strand
CGTGACCGGGAGCGAGGTCGATGTAAAACCTCCAGGTTACCGATCCTACAGGAAGGGCTCCTACGCTACCTGCGGCATCTGCAGCGTTGGAAACATAGAATTTCTCGACGTAGATGCTGTCGATCTGGGCAAGTGCCACGGTGCTCGCAATAGAGCAAAGCGCGGCCATTAGAAACTTTTTCATGAGTCCTATTAGTTTAAGGGTTATGTAATTAGGCTACGCTCTTAGTCGCAAGAAGCGTTGAATTGTCCGAGAAGAATCAGGAAGTCCTCCACCTTGGTGATGCCATCGCCATTGAGGTCGGTAGGACAAGCTACAAGTCCGTTGGCAGCATCAATGAAAGCTGAATATGTCCAAGTGTTCATCCAGTTTTGGTTGGTGCCGAAAGCGCCACGGTAGTTCACTGGAGTGAAGAATCCGTCAACAGGTGCGGTGATGGTGGAGGCAACGGTTGGGTTTGGAACCGCATCGTACTGATCAGTTACAGCATTGGTGGAAGCATTCATCACATAAGTGAAATCGAAACCAGCCAAAGTGGTGTCAACAACGTTGCCATCGGTTTGGAACTTGGTCAAATCGGCACCGGAAGCAGGCGTGATAACGGATCCGGTCGTCTGTACGGTGAATCCTGCCACGTTGCTGATGAAAGTACAGTTGTTAACCTTCAATGAACCAGCATTCCAGTTTTGGTATGCATCTGTCGCCCTTACGTTGTAAACGTTGAATCCTTGAGCATAGTTGGCGAAGATGGAGTTGTAGATTTCACCTTCTGTGCGCTCCTTGGCTTCGATACCGGCATCGGTGTCGTCGCCGATACATGTAGCATTGTAAATGATCGGATGAGACCATGCACCTGTAGACTGGGTTCCGTCATCACCATCGCACTCAAAACCGTTGTCAGAGGCACCTGGATTCTTAACAAGGAACCAGAACTGGCCTTTACCAACCCAGTTCTCATCCCAGTCGAAACCATCATCTTCGTTGAACAATACTACGCCATGCTTCAAGTTTACTGCACCGCCGAAAAACTCGAAACCGTCATCGGAACATGCTACGATTTCAATGTGTGAAAGGGTGGTTCCGCGACCAACCGAACCCATGGTCAAGCCGTTCAACTCGTTGTTTGGAGCTACGGTTGCGCCACTGTGACGGATGGAAACATAGGTCATGATACCACTGTTGTCTTCGTTATTGGCCACACCAGGAGCTTCCCCATGGAAAGAGCGGGGGTCAGAGCTTGAGAAGCCTTCAATCCTGGCAACACCTGGACTAATGTAGAGTGATTGTCCGGAGGCGATGTTGTTAACACCACGGCCCAACAATACCACACCACCCCATTTCTGGGTGTTCGATACACCGTAGGTGCCATCCATTGGATCCAAAATTGATGTGAATACGATAGGGCAGCTCTGGGTACCGGCAGCAAAGATTTTTCCGCCACGGGAAACAATCAAAGCAGTGGCGTTATTGGTGGTAGCTGAAGTATCGCCTTTAATCAACGTTCCTGGTTGGATGTTGATGGTTTTGCCATCGGGAACGAAGATCTTTTTGTCAAGTACATAAATCTTGTCGCAGGTAAGTGTGGTGTTGGCTGCGGTCAAATCACCGTCAGTGGCTCCACCACTGTTGTCAGCAAGAGTTGACATCAATACGGTAGTACGCGCCGAAACAGCGGGACATCCGCAGTCGGCACCGAGGTTGGTTTGCGCCATGGTTGCACCGGCAGCCAACGTAAGTGCTGCTGTGAAAATGGCCTTGGTCAGATTTTTTTTCATTTGTTTAAGGATTTTGGTTAGTGAGTTTTCAAGGTTTAACGGCAACAAAATTCCGCTTCACCCTTTACCGAATTGGATAAATGCCTTTACTGAATCTTTATTTTCAGTGCTAAATTGTGTTAAGCGGATATTACGTGGATTACATTTTCTTAACGCAACTTGAACAGTTTCCAATGACATCAAAAAGCAAAGGAAGTTGTAAGCAGTCCTATAGGTCGGTTATTCCTTGATGCATCTAATGGCGAAACCATAATTGTCATCGCCATAGTAACGGAAAACATCACTGCGCTTATAATCCAAATGTCGGTACCAGAACATACCTGGCTCCTTCTCTGTCGACGACCACCAGAATCCAGTGGCAAATAATCCCGGCTCACCCCATTTGCCATCGGGCATCCGACACCCTCCTGCCTTTGCGGTGAATCCCGTTTCGTTGTTGCCCCATACGTCCCCATACCGGGTCCATGCCTCCGTGCCCAACGACTTCAGCCGGTCTCCCTGGTCGGTACCCCTCCAGGAGCTTGCATCTGCGGCCGACAACCCCAGATGGCGTTCCAGTTGCTTCCAATCCGCGTCAGTGGGAATGCGCCATCCTTGAGGTGCCAATTGATTGGCATTCGATATCGAAAATGCATTATACAAAAAGCCCGGAGCGGCTGCAATGCCTTGATACAAACAATATGCTCCAACAGTATTGTTGGACCATAATGATGTATCGGTAACATTTTGCAACGGATCTCCGTTGCGGTATTTCGTAACCCGAAGATCCTCTGCCATCCACCATTGATTCCCGATTTTAACGGTGACGTATACATTTCCATCCACATCTGTCAAGGTTGATGTTTCCGGCTTCGCCTTCTCGGGCCAACGCTCCTCCTCACAAGAGCTCATCGAGATGATGGTGAATAACAATAGCAGAATGATTCCTGCTGTAAAACGGTCGGCTTCGAATGCTCTAGATTTCATTTGAGTGAGTGCTATCTTACAAGTAGGTATCCGGTGCTTACATGCTTTGAAGTGGTCAACATCACGGTATAGGTTCCAGCTGGCAAACGATCCAACACAACCTCCTGCTTACCTTCTGATGCAACGATGTCGTATCGCAAAAGAGGTTTACCGAAAAGATCCAATACCGTGAGGGTTCCTTGTTCATCCGAACTATCGAGAATCCATTCTACGACCGCCGATTCAGCTGCCGGATTCGGGAACACAGATACGATACCGATGCGGGCATTGATCAATCCCGGACAAACAATGGACAAGTCCCGGTCGCTGCATAAGCCAGGATAACAACAGAGGGACTGGATATTGAAATTCGCAGCGGGGTCATAGTTACATGCCAAGGTATCCATGCAACCGAAACGAATCAATGTCTGGCACGAGTCCTGGATATTGCACGCATACAAGGGGCTATACTCCAAGTAGTCCGGATCTTTGCAACCACATAATGGTGGATATGTCAGAAATGGACTCAGGATCTCTCCTGGTTGCAACAGGGTATTGTCTGCAACATATTTGACAACGGTAGTGCCTGTTGCCGTTGGCTCCTCAACCTCCACGTTAATCTTGAATGATAAATCGCCCTTGGTGGTAAACTGACCCACCAACACCTTGTTTCCGGCCAGAGGTGTTATCGGATTGTTCTGTTGCAAACGACTTGCATTCGATACGAATGAACCTCCCGTATTCAACAATCCGAATACGGTTGTATCATCACCGGCAAGGTTCTTGAAACCTACGTCAAGCCATTGACCCAAACTGTTTGCGGAAACCATATACCCATCGGCTGTTGACAACCCAGGCGAAGCACTTGGATCATTATTGTTCAAAATACCACCTGGGATGTTAGCGGTTCCTCCGGTGTTATTGGCTCCACCTATGAAAGAGCCGTCATTATCATCCGTCTTCAAAACACCAAAATATTGTGTAGTGGACTGAAAGGCCGCCACACCAAGGGTCAACCAGCTGTCCAAAGCGATGGTGGCATTGTCGTCGAACCAGTTTTTGTTGAGCTGATATCCGAACACGGCATTCGGACGATCCTTGTTGTTGTAAAAAGGCAAGGTGCTTTCAATCCTTATCGGATGGTTTGAGTCGCCGTAAATCGCACGAAGCTTGGATCCGGGTTTCAACTCAACATATACGCGATACGTCACAGTGCCTGCATCCAGGGTGATGGTGCCCAAGGTATCGGTTGCGTCATTTGCGTCGGTTACATAGTAACGCTCCACCACAACATTGGTCACCTGCGCACAGATTTCTGTTGAAAAGAATGCTACGGCGAACAATAACAATAGGCTATAAATGATGCGCATGGCTTTTACAATTTGTATGACAATCCTAATAAATACGTGGTGCCGAAACGGTAGGTATCATAATCCTGTTCATAGCTGTCGCCATAATACTGCCGGCTGACCGATTCATTCAAGATATTCTGTATTCGCAAGCTGAGCGCGAACTTGGTTCCAAGTTTTTTGTTGGCCTTGAAATCCAACAGGTGGCGCGGCATCTCGAAAACATCCGGAGTGCCATCCGCAGAGGTGATCACCAGTTTACGGCCTTGAATGTTATAACTCAAGGAAAGATCCAGACCCAAACTATCGAGCTTATAGTTCAAAATGGTGTTGATCACAAAAGGCGACTGCCCGAACATGCTGCGCTTGACCGTATCCTCGGGAATGAAGGTCTTGATGCCGTTGACCACCTCCAATCGGGATAGTACATATTCGGTTTGTGACTTGACC
>JBEAXM010000076.1:0-6833 GCA_041159805.1 Bacteroidota bacterium | reverse complement strand
CGATGTCGGCTCGTCACATCCTGGGGCTGGAGAAGGTCCCAAGGGTTCGGCTGTTCGCCGATTAAAGTGGCACGCGAGCTGGGTTCAGAACGTCGTGAGACAGTTCGGTCCCTATCTGTTGTGGGCGTTAGAAGTTTGAGAGGGCCTGACTCTAGTACGAGAGGACCGAGTCGGACGAACCTCTAGTGTACCTGTTGTCGCGCCAGCGGCACCGCAGGGTAGCTATGTTCGGTTAAGATAAGCGCTGAAAGCATCTAAGCACGAAACTTGCCTCAAGATGAGACTTCTTTACAAGAGCCGTAGAAGACTACTACGTTGATAGGATACAGGTGTAAAGGCAGCAATGTCAAAGCCGAGTATTACTAATTGCTCGTAAGCTTTCCTATCCTGGGATGTTCAATTTGTTTTCTTTCACTTATGTCAAGTTACACTGTGTCAATCGCGACACAGCTCCTTATTTATGGTGACTTTAGCGATGGTGTCCACCTCTTCCCATTCCGAACAGAGAAGTTAAGCCCATCAGCGCAGATGGTACTGCATTTACTTGTGGGATAGTATGTCGTTGCCGTAAACTTAAAACCCCGAAGAGCAATCTTCGGGGTTTTTTATTTGTATCATGAATCGCAAAACATTGGGCTTTTTTTGACATCAATACATCGATGGTTCAGTCTAGCCGCAGGGCAAACCATACCATGTTTTTGCTCCATATCTAAACCTTAAGGCACATACCCCTTTCAAATAAACAGGTTTGTGATTCAATTTTTTAGGTAAACCTGAATTTTGGGAGATCACCGGCTTTCTTTATTCGCTTTCATTTGTACTTTCGAGCATGATTATTCTTAATGGAAGCAAACACGAATAAACCAAGGGTTTTTTTCAGTGTAATTGAGTCACTTAGAGGGTTAGCCGCTTTAGGTGTAGTTGCCTATCATTTTGCAAATGGCACATTGCCAACCGTGTCTCCAATCTTTTTCGGATCTCAAATGGAATGGGCCCGCCAAGGGATACCACTCTTTTTTGTTATATCCGGTTTTGTAATTCCCTATTCGATGTTTTTGGCCAAATATGAGCTTAGGGATGCCGGCAGGTATTTTTTGAAAAGAATGGTGCGAATGGCGCCGCCCGCCTGGATAGCCATTCTAATGATCATATGCATATACATGGCTGGGCTATTGATAAATGGCAGACCCATTCAAGGCATGACATGGCCTGGCTTTTCCCTAGAATCAATTGGCGCTAACTTTCTATTTTCCTTTGTCCTTTTTGATGTGGAAAAGTTCATAGAGGTATATTGGACGCTCGAGGTGGAGTTTCAATTTTATCTTGCAATAGCACTGATATTTCCACTTTTGATACGATACAAAGACAATAAATGGATTCTTTCAATTGTTTTTTTGGCATTGAGTTCAACTTTTTTCCTGCACGGAGAGAGAGTTCTCTTCTTCAAAATGAACTCCTACTTTATCATGGGTATGCTTCTGTTCATGTATAAGGCGAAATTGGTGGACCGAAACTATTTTGTAGGTGCCACTGCCTTAGCATCCATTTTGTGTTACTTGCAACTTGGACAAGCCATGGCTTGCGCATCTGTAATCGGGGTGTTGGTGATAGGATTGGTCGATTTTAAGAACCCTGTCCTTGACTTCCTCGGTATGATATCTTTCAGCTTATATATCACTCACCATAATGTTGGAGTGGTTTCGGAATACCTGCTTAGGAACATATCAGGAATGGAACCCTCCCAACCAGTTAAACTCATCATGTTCTTCGTCTATCTTGGCATTGCAATCGCTTTCGCATGGATTTTCCATAGATTCGTCGAAAAACCATTTCATAAGATGTCGCAGCGTATTTCCATGAAACGAAAACCATAGGTTGGATGAGAAATCGGGTTTTTATCCTTTCGCTGTTGGTTACCTTTTCACCATTGATAACACGGGCTTCCGTCTTTATCGAAAAGTGCTCATTCGGGAATTACGACAATGCGTTCAATGGAATTTCCACGACAACCGATACGGTTCGTGCCAACACGTATTTTTTTGATCCATCAAGATGGGATCAATCAACTCTTATTGGAACAGGTGGCTATGGAACGGCCAGATTCAATCCGCTTTCGCCAGCCATGGAATATGCCGTATCTAGAATTGGTTTTAACCAATTCGATTACTACGGTTATCGTCCAATGTTGTTTAACCATGCAGATACCGCAGGCACAAGAAAATCACGAACCGAATACCATCTCGGAAGCAAAAAAGAACAACACATAAACCTTTACCACTACCAACACCTTAACAAGGGTTTTAGATTTGGCGTGTCCGTTGGCGCTCATACGACTCCGGGTGACTTTACGCGACAATTAAGCTCCGGTAGAAGGTTCATGTTGTCCACTGCGTACATTGATACCAACTCCAGGTACATGGCGATTTTGTCTTACCGTTTTTACAGACTTTTTAACGAGGAAAACGGTGGCATCTCATCCGACTCAAGCTTCGAGGCGGCGTCAAGTCTTGATACACGCACACTTCCCATATTTCTTGACAATGCAGGAATCAATTACCGGCAAAACCAATACGACATCAACCATTCTTACAAAATCACAAACACATCTTCTTCACTACCCGAATGGTCACTTTTCCACAAGCTATCCTTGAATAGGACTTCTTTTGTTTTCCAATCTGAAAATCCCGACTCAGGATATTTTAATACTTTCCTTGTCGACTCCACCACTACATATGACTCCACTTTTCATCAAAGAATCAACAATCAGTTTGGAGTTAGGTATTCAAGAGAGTTTGGTTTGACTACAGCCGCGCTAGGTGCTGGCCTATGGGTTGAAAATTCAATTTATAGATTGAATGGATATGATGCGGTTTCATATAATCAGCTGATGATGCTGATCTCTTTTAACCTTGCAAATCAAAAATCTTCGGCCGCATTTCAATGGTTGCAGTCAGTTGATTCCTTGTCTGAGTTGACCGCGTCACTGTCAACCAATACGGTGGATTACGGTAAATTCAAGCTTCATCTGAGGTATCGTTCTGAGAGGCCCTCCGAACAAGTGCTTTACTATGTTTCCAATCACTTTTCCTGGGTCAATGATTTCAAAAACACCAGAAGTCTTTTACTTGACTTCAGCCATGTAATGGAAAAATCGGATTTTGATTATGGAGTTAATTTCAGTACAGCTAATGGATTGGTCTATTTCAGAGAAGACGCATTACCTCAACAGTTCAACAAACAATTGGCATACGGCAGGGTCTATTTGAAAAAAGGATTCCGACTTGGTAAGTTTGGAGCCGACCAAAGACTGACTTACTCCTTCTCTGGTAATGAAAATGTGATACGTCTTCCCGCCATCAATTATTTCGGTTCCGTATATTACCGGAACTTACTATTCAAGAACGCCCTTGACTTACGATGCGGTTTGGATGCTGCCATTTGGTCATCCTACTACTCATATGGATACATGCCCGCCACTGCTGTTTTTTATCTTCAAGATGATCGAAAGACAGGAGGTTTCCCTATGCTTGGATTTTTTGTCGATTTGAAGATCAAAACAGCCGTAATTAGTCTCCGACTCGATCATTTCAACGCGGGTATTGGTAGCCGCGAGTATTATGGTGCCTATAGATATCCGCTTCAGGGTAGGACACTAAAGATTGGTGTAACCTGGAACCTCAATGATTGACTTTCTTGACACTGCTCTGACGTTTTGATTTAACGACTGTGTGTGTTATATTTACGATAAACATCAATTAAGATGAAAAAGAGCATTCTGATATTAACGGCATTATTGATAACAAGCATTGGAGCATCAGCCCAGGTTTTCAGATTGCCACAATACATATCTGAAATGGATTACGAGGCAGGCGCCATCATGCTTAAGGTTTCAAGCTCTCTAAGAAATTCATGCAGAGTGAATGGAATTGAAAATGCTCAGTTGGCTAAAGCGCTAAACACAATAGGCGCTACTGAGGTCTCCCGAAAGTACCCTAAACACCTCCAGCCATCGTCAGAACGAAACGGCAATGGTGAACCGCTTGTTGACTTGTCTTTGATATATCAGGTTAAGTTCAACTCCTCCTATCCAATAGAGAAGGCAATCAACCTTTTGTTAGCCACAGGAATGGTCGATTATGCTGAGCCCCGTTATGTTCCTCAGCTCTTGTATCAGCCCAATGACCCGGATACCGCATCCCAGTACTACCTCTCCCTCATCAGGGCTTATCAGGCCTGGGACATTTCGAAAGGTGACAGCATTCATGTGGTTGGTGTGACCGATACTGGAACCGATTTGGATCATCCGGACCTCGCCGCTGGAATAAAATACAATTATGCGGATCCGATAAATGGGGTAGACGATGATAATGATGGCTATGTTGACAATTTCATGGGCTGGGATGTCGGATCAAATGATAACGACCCCAGTGTTGATGTGGTGCATGGCTCATTCGTATGTGGCCTCGCCGGGGCTGTAACCGACAATGGGGTTGGCTTGGCAGGTCCGGGTTTTAAAACGCGCTACCTTCCGATTAAAATATCCAACAATGGTGTGCTCAATGCCGCCTATGAGGGTATCGTTTACGGTGCCGACATGGGTTGCGCTGTAATAAATTGTTCGTGGGGGAGTTTTGCAAGCAGCCAATATGGACAAGATATCGTCGACTATGCAACATTCAACAAAGGCGCCTTGGTTGTAGCCGCTGCAGGAAATGCAAATAACGATGCGTTGTTTTATCCTGCATCCTATAAAAACGTCCTATCCGTTACCGGTACGAACGCCACTGATACCAAATGGTCGAATTCCAGCTTCGGAACCGGCATCGACCTTTGTGCCCCCGGTGAGGCCGTGTATTCAACCATATTCGATAACAATTACTCATTCTCCTCTGGTACATCCTTCGCTTCACCAATTGTTGCCGCCGCTGCCGCACTTATCAAAACACAGTTCCCAACATTTACACCCGGTCAATTAGGTGAACAGCTTCGGGCTACAGCCGATGACATCTACCAGGTGTCAGGTAACTCCAGTTTTCAATATAAACTTGGGAAAGGAAGACTCAACATGCTGCGTGCTTTGACAGAGTCACCCAAATCTGTCAGATTGCAAGACCTAAGCATCACAGATAATAACGACAACGCATTTACCGGAAACGACACCCTTGATTTCATAATCGATCTTAAAAATCACCTTGCACCACTTTCGAGTCTCAATGTCACATTGGTTTCAAATAATCCTGGAGTCACCGTCATTAACAATGTGGCTTCAATCGGCTCTATGCAAACATTGTCAACCGCATCCAATAGCGGCAACCCTTTCAAGGCGGTCATAGACCCTTCCGTGCCTTTCAATACCAAAGTCACATTCCGACTAGATTTCACAGATGGTACCTACCAAGACTGGCAGACATTTGACCTGGTTGTCAATGTAGACTACATCAACGTACTGGTAAATGACATAGGAACCACCATAACCAGTAAGAGCCGTATTGGATACAACGCAGCCCAAAGCCAAGGTGTCGGTTTTACCTATAACGATGGCAACTCCTTCTTGTACGAAGCAGGACTGATGTTGACTACTGACACATCCAAAGTATGTGATCAGATTTTCGGCTCGCCCACCTCGCAGATATCAAATGACTTTGTTTCAATTATGAATGTACGCAAAGTCATACCTTCAATTGAATCTGATTTTGACCTTGAAAGTGTTTTTAGCGATGACGGGGCAACCAACAACAAAATTGATGTCGAAGTCCGGCAAAATACCTATGCATGGAGCGATCCTGCAGATGCGAAATATGTGATTGTGGAATATGTGATTAAAAACACAAATCCCAATCCCATTCAAAACCTGTACACAGGAATTTACGCTGATTGGGATATCGGAAACATTGGTGACAATAGGGCTGATTTCGATAATGTGAACACAATGGGCTATTGCTTCAACACAGGAACTCCTACGATTTATGCCGGAATCAAATCCCTCAGTTCGGGTGCGGTTAACATGTATGCCATCGAAAACAATGGAGCTAACGGATCCGTCAATATTTACGACGGATTTACCAAGGTTGAAAAACATACAACCCTGACCACCTCACGCCCTCAGGCGGGTCAAAGCGGCTCCGGTAGCGATGTCTCCATGACCCTATCCAATGGCCCCAAGACCATAGCTCCAGGTGATTCAGTCAAAATCGCTTTCGCCTTGATTGCTGGTGAAAACCTGGCCATAATCCAGGCGGCATCAAATGCAGCACAAATAAGATACAATACATTGAATTCCGTTCCTCCTGTGATTGCCGACCCTGTTTGGGGATTACAATACGTATCTCCAAACCCAGTGAAGCAAGACCTGGTTATAGGTTTTGGTTTGCCACTTCCAGGAGGTGTTTCTATAGAAATTCTTGATGCAATGGGTAAGGTAATATCGATGCCTTTGAGCAGCTATTTTTTAAGCGGTGACCATCAATATCTTTTGAATGTAAGCGGTCTGTCACATGGAGTGTACCATCTCAGAATGAACGGATATGCCAAAACCATCAAGTTTGTGAAGGTCGACTGATTTTTAGCCGCAACCGTCGCATCCCTTTTTTGAGTTGCCTTTGAAAAAAAAGCGCTTCCCCAAATAAGCCAAGGCAGCTGTGATGATGGTGATAACCAGAATGTTCTGCAACATTTATATGGGTGCTGAGTAGGGCAAAGTTAGGATGGATTTCAATAACTTTGTAGCGCTCTACGGCATCTGAATCATGAATTTCGATCGTAAGGATCTTTCCAACGAACAACTGCTTCATATTTACAATGAGATTTTGCGTCCTCGGATGATAGAGGAGAAG